>DVHV01000018.1 GCA_018711775.1 Candidatus Onthocola stercoravium
GAGATACAATGGAATATTTAGAATATATTGCAGAGGTTGATGGATTAAATTCAGAAAATAATAAAGAGCATATCGTTAATTTCTACGAAAATAAACAAGATTATATAGATGGAGAAAGAATTGAAAGTGTATCTTTAAAGACCGAAAATTTAAAACAAAATATCAGAGATTATATTGAAGAAAATTATAATTTAGAAGAAAAGGATATGGGAGATGAAAGAGCCTATTTCACTTTTGTTTTAGGTTATGATGTATTACAAGATATGTTTAGAAATTCTACTGCTCCAGAGTGTGATCTTGTTTATGATTTTTGTGATTATGAAGCAGGGAGATTTTTAGAATCAAAAGAATATAGAAATCCAAAACATTCTGGATATGAAATGTTAGTTGAGTGGGTAGATAAAAATAAAGGACAAATATTAGAAGATTTTAAAGAGATGACTGGTGGAGAAATTGAAATTTATAATGGTAATATGCGAATTATAGAAAAAGGTTATAGAAATAAAGAGCCTGTTGCATTAGTAGAAAAAACAATAGGAAATGAAAAAGAGTATATAGTTGCTTTTTTCTATACAACAAAACAAGATAAATTAGAGTGGGCTTATGGATATTATTATGACAATGACAAAGTAAAAGCCCAAAAAGATTTTCAAAAAGTTGTATCTGGAGATAATCTTGCAGATACCTTTAATAAAAAAGAAAGTAGGAATGACTATGAAAAATAAAGAGCCTATAAAATATTTTACTCACCCTGAAAATTCTATATTTGCAGGTATGCAGATTAGAGAAAATCCAGATGACGCCTTTGAAAATGCCATTAAAAGAGGTATGAAAAATCCAGAGGACTGGATGTATATGTATTCGGAAAATGGTAGAGATTATTTTAAACATTGCGACAGCAGATGTAATAAATCATACCCACAATTTGGTTTGGTAGAAACAATTAAAAATAAAATACAAAGGGAAAGGTAGGAATATAATGAGTAGAATAAAAGAAAGTGAATTATATATTTATACAGAAGATAATGAGAATTTTGAAAGTTATGATAATCAGATGGCTTTATTTAAAACTAAAATTGTTTCTGATATGAAACATAACGGAGAAATTGTGGAAGTAATAGGTCTTTTGAAAGGAAAAGATATTTATAATGACAGGTATATTGTTCGTTTTAAAGATGGATCAATAGATAATAACATTATGAGTGTAGAATTAGATTTTGATTATAAAAAAGAAATAGAAAGAAAAACAAATCAAAAAAATAAGGAAAGGAGTAGATAAAAAGTGGAAGTAAAAATAAATCGTGAAATACGAAATTATACTGAAAGTATATTCTTTGGACTGTCTTTACGACAGTTCATTTTTTCTATATTTGCTTGTGGAGTAGCCGTATTACTTTATTTTTTATTAAGAAGTAAGTTTGATATTGGCACATTGTCTTGGATGTGCATATTAGGTGCTGCTCCATTTGCAGCACTTGGTTTTCTAACTTATAACGGAATGACTGCTGAAAAGTTTATATGGGCTTGGATTAAATCAGAAGTTTTAACTCCTCGTCATTTAACTTTCAAGCCAACAAACTTTTATTATGAACTTATGAAAGATAAATTAGAAAATAAAGAAAGCGAGGTAAAGAAGAATGAAAAGTCTGAAAGCAATATTTAAAAATGACAAAGAAAAGTTTATTGCTCCAAAAGGAGTGCAAGATGTAGTGCCAGTAACCCGAATATGGGAAGATGGCACTTTTTTAGTGGGAAAAAATAAATATTCAAAAACATATCGTTTTACAGATATAAACTATGCAGTAGCAAGTAGAAGTGATAAAGAAGCAATGTTTTTAGAATATTGTGAACTATTAAATAGTTTTGATACTGGTGCAACAACTAAAATAACTATATCCAACAGAAGATTAAATAAATTAGATTTTGAAAAAACTATTTTGTTACCACTTGTTGGAGATGATTTAGATGAGTATAGAAAAGAGTATAATAAAATGCTTATGGATCAAGCAAATAGTGCAAACGGAATAGTACAAGAAAAATATATTACAGTATCAGTAAATAAAAAGAGTTTGGAGGAAGCAAGAAATTATTTCTCACGAATAGGTGCAGATTTAACAAATCATTTTGCACAACTTGGCTCAAAGTGTGTGGAATTGGACGCAGTAGAAAGATTAAGAATATGTCACGATTTTTATAGAACAGGAGAGGAAAATTCTTTTAATTTTGATATGTTATCAAATATGAAAAAAGGACATAGTTTTAAAGATTATATATGTCCTGATAGTTTCAAATTTGAAAGTGATTATTTTAAAATGGGAAAAAGATATGGGAGAGTAATATTCTTAAAAGAATATGCTTCCTATATAAAAGACAGTATGGTTGCAGAAATGACAGAACTTAATAGAAATTTAATGATGAGTGTTGATGTTCTTCCAATACCAATGGACGAAGCAGTACGAGAGGTTGAAAACAGACGACTTGGAGTTGAAACGAATATAACAAATTGGCAACGCAGACAAAATGCAAATAATAATTTTAGTGCCGTAATTCCTTATGATTTAGAACAACAACGTAATGAATCAAAAGAGTTTTTAGACGATTTAACAACACGAGATCAAAGAATGTTTGTATGCGTCTTAACTCTTGTTCATACGGCAGATACAAAAGAACAATTAGATAATGATACAGAAAACTTGCTTACTACTGCAAGGAAGCATTTATGTCAGTTTGCAATTTTAAAATATCAACAACAAGATGGATTAAATACTGCAATGCCACACGGTGTAAGAAAAATTGACGCATTAAGAACACTTACAACAGAAAGTCTTGCAGTATTTATACCGTTCAAAGTACAGGAGATAAATCACGAGAACGGAATCTATTATGGGCAAAATGTAATCAGTAAAAATATGATTATAGCAGATAGACGCCAATTACTGAATGGTAATTCATTTATATTAGGAGTTAGTGGAAGCGGTAAGTCATTTACTGGTAAAAATGAAATAGTATCAACAATATTAAGAAATCCAAATGCAGATGTAATCATTGTTGATCCAGAACGTGAGTATGGCTCACTTGTCAATGCTTTAAAAGGAGAAGTAATAAGAATATCGGCAACAAGTGATAGTCATATAAACGCAATGGATATGAA
>DVHV01000153.1 GCA_018711775.1 Candidatus Onthocola stercoravium
CCATAAAAATTTACTCTTGACAAATCTTAGAATGTCATTTATCTCCGCTATTTGCTTCTACTATTACTCTTTTTGTGTTATCATCCCAAGCAATAGAACTACCATTTTCACAACTTGATAACTCTGTATTAAAAATATAACCGTCAGTAGGCCACGTTGTATCATTAGATACTTGATATTCACCACTACCTGATGATGTTTCATACATCATTGTTAAAGCATTAGAACTAACAATTCTATTATTACTTATACTACCACTTTCAAATATTACTTTATCATTATCACTATAAAACAAAGTAACTATGGATACTATTAAAACAAACATAATCAAGCTACTTAAAATTAATATTTTTTTCTTCATATCACACCTCTAAAATATAATAGCAAATAGAAATTAAATTTTATGTCGAACCGTGTATTATTTTTAATATATTGGTAATACTATCTACTGTATAATAAAATTATAAATAAATAATAATTTCTTTAAAAGTAATCAAAATGATATCATATTGACTACTAGTAAAAATGCTATCACATTGGTATCATTTTATAAGAAGTTGGTGGTGTGATATGAAAACATTTAATCCATATCCGTTAAGAATTGACGAAGAATTAATGGAGGAATTAAAAGAGATGGCTGAAGCCCATTCTCGTAGTGTAAATAAGGAAATTGAATATTTAGTAAAAGAAGCTGTAAAAAAATACAGACAAACTAAAGATGATGATAAGCCCAAGAAAAAGACAAGTTAATTAATTATCTAACTTGTCTTTTAATATTTCTTTAGTGATTACTGGATTAGCTTTTCCCCTAGTTTCTTTCATAACTTGACCAACAAAATAATCAAAAAGATTGGTTTTACCATTTTTATACTGTTCTATTTGTCCAGGATTATTTTCTAATATTGCATCAATTATTATTTCAATTTCACCTCTATCAGTTATTTGAGTTGTATCTTTATTGATATATGTCTTAGGTTCTTTTTCTTCTTCTAGAGATTTAAAAAATATTTCTTTAGCTTGTTTTGAAGAAATAGTACCTTTTACTTGTTCATCAATTAACTGTTTCAATAATTTTGGCTTTAAATAAAATTCCTTTAATGTTATATCGCATTTACTTAAATAAGCAATTATTTGTACTATTAACCAATTCGCAGCAGTTTTAGAATCCATTCCTAATTTAACACATTCTTCAAAATAATCAGCATAGTCTTTTTCTTTTATTATAATATTTGCATCATACTCTGATAAACCAAAGTCATTTATATACATGGCTTTTCTTTCTCTAGGCAACATTGGAATTGAAGCTTTTATTTCTTTTAACCAATCCTTATCAATTTTATATTTAGGAATATTTGGTTCAACAAAATATTTATAATCTATTGCATCAACTTTACTACGCATCCTTATTGTTGTACCGGTTTCTTCATCAAATCTTCTAGTTTCTTGTTCTACTTCATCATAACGTCCAGCATCTTTTAATTCTGATTGTCTTTTTATTTCATATTCTATAGCATCATATACATTGCTAAAAGAATTAATATTTTTCATTTCGACTTTAGTTCCTAATTCCGTTGCATTATAATCCATTATTGAAACATTGACATCACATCTAATTTGTCCTTTTTTGGGATCAGCATCTGAAATTCCACAATATTGATAAATTCTACGCATTGTTTCTAGAAAAGCAACTGCTTCATCAGCTGAACTTAAGCACGGTTCAGTAACTAACTCTAAAAGAGGTACACCAGCCCTATTATAATCAATCAAAGATGCATCACTATAATGATCTAAGGAAGCTGAATCCTCTTCTAAATGGATATCGTGAATTAAAACCTCTTTTTCATAACCATCACATTCTATAGTAATACTTCCATCAACTCCAACAGGGTCATGCATTTGGGTAATTTGATATCCTTTAGGCAAATCCGGATAGTAATAATTTTTACGATCAAAATACATATATTCCGGCTGCTTACAACCTAAAACCATACTCATCATTAAGGCTTTTCTAACGCATTCTTTATTAACAACTGGCAAAGTTCCTGGAAAAGCCATATCTATAGGTCTTACATTATCATTAGCAATTTCATTATAAGAGTTACGTGCACTAGAAAATACTTTAGAATTACTTTTTAATTCACAGTGCATTTCCAAACCAATTACTGCTTTATATTTATTCATTTGGGCACCCCGCAATCATTCCTTTATAATCCATAGTTGATTCCAAAGCATAAGCAATATTTAAAACATTTTCATCCATCTTACAATTACCCGTTATATTTATTCCTACTGGAAGTCCATCGATAAAACCATCAGGAATAGTAATTGATGGAAAACCTCCGAAATTACCTATTTGTAAATGTTCTTCAAGAATTGCTGTATTATTACTTGTTAGTTCATCTTTAGATCCATCGATATATGGGGCAACCCCAGCAGATACCGGTAATATTAAGGCATCATAAGATGCAAATAATTGCTTCATTTTATCGACAATTAATCTTCTTACTCTCTGAGCATTAACAAAATATCTTTCTTGATTTTCTTTTTGTAAGATATACGAACCAATTACAAATCTTCTTTTAATAAGCGGAGAAAATCCTTTAGTCCGATGATCTTTTGCTAATTTTTCAAAACTATCTCCATACCCCCTAGGTCCAAAAATAATTCCTGTTAAATTCGACATATTACTAGTAGCTTCAGCACAAGATAAGCATACATAAACACTAGGAATAGCCTTTAAAAGTTCTTGATCAAATGATACTTCCTCAATACTAACCCCAATATCACGCAATTTGTTTAATGCTTCATTAAATATTTCTAAATGTCTTTTAAGTTCATTAGATGCATCTGGATAATTTTTTATATCCACTATTTCTTTTATGTAGAAAAGTTTCTTGCCTTTAACATTACCATCAATCGAATCATATAAATGAATATTACTAGAGTCCCAACTAGTTTGGTCGTTTTTATCAATTCCTTTCATCGCATCAACTACTATTGCAGCATCTTTGACGCTACGAGTTAAGACACCGCAAGTATCTAAACTTGATGCAAATGGAAATAATCCATATCTCGAAATCATCCCATAAGTTGGTTTGTATCCAACAATTCCACAAAAAGCTGCGGGTTTACGAATAGAGTCCCCGGTGTCACTTCCTAAAGCATATGGATATACTCCAGCTGCAACAGCTGCAGCAGAACCACTAGAAGAACCAGCACACATTCTTTTTGTATCCCATGGATTACGAATAACACCAGTGTGAGCAGTCGTTCCAGTTCCCCCCATACCAAATTCATCTAAAGCAGTTTTATTAACAGCAACTGCTCCGTGTTTTTTTAAATTAGCAACTGCTGTAGCATCAAAAAATGGCACATAATCTTTTAACGTATTACTTGAACCAGTAGATAAAATATCTTTAGTAGAATAATTATCTTTAATCCCATAAGGAATACCTGAAAGTAAGTCATCAGTTATTTTTTCACATGAAGCATTATCCATGATAGTTACAAAAGCATTGCATTTTTCTTGTATTTCATGCGATTTTTTTATAGATTCTTTTACTATTTCTTCACTAGTAATTTCCCCACTTTTAAGCATATCATGTAACTTTTCGATTCCCAAACTAGTCATTATCCCACCACCTTTGGCACTTTTATTTCTCTATCTTCATAAGAATCACAATTTTTAAGCAAATCTTCAATAGGAATTGATTCTTCCACTTCATCACTTCTTAAAACAAATTCAAAATCATCTAATGCGTGTGTCATTGGTTCAACTTCACTTATATTTGGGATATTGGCAATAATTTGCATATTTTCATCAATTATATCAAATTCTTTTAAAACTAATTCATTTTCTTCTGGAGTTAAACCGATAAGCAATTTATCAGCATAACTATCAACCATTTCTTTTGTGAATTTACTCATTATTTTCTCCTTCTTTTGTAATTTTATATTTATTGTCTTGATTCTCTATTTAATTCCTCACTACGACTTACCAGTTCTTTTTCGATTTCAATCTCTAACATACTTTTAAATTTTCTAGTTCTAAACTTCCTAAGGCTTCTACAATAGCTTCTTTATTTTCATTCATCTTTACACAAGTTTTCTAATAAATCACTTATTTTTTGATGAAATTCATCAATTGTGCCATTATTATCTATATAATAATCGGCATATGCTATTGGTCCAGCTTTAGCAATATTTTCAATTTCTGTAATATCTCTTCTTATTGCTTCTTCTTTTTTAAGTGGCCTTTCTACTCTAGATTCTAACCTTTTATAACGCAATTCTTTATCAGCAACAATTGCTATTGTAATTACTTGACTGCCAAATTTTTCTTCAACTATTTTTAGCTCATCCCAAGAATAAAGACTTTCTACAACTACATTTGCTTCTGCAACTAACTTCTCTAATTTCGGTAAATTAAGAGTTGCAAAGACTCCCATACCACCATCACGACGCAACCTTTCTCGCATCATTCGTTCATTTTCTGGAGTAACTTCTAATCCTTCTTCTTGTAATTTTTCAAAAGTTATGGCACCAAAATATATTCTTTTATAGCCCATCTTTTCAATATAATCACAAGCAACAGATTTACCAACCCCACACATACCAACTACAACAATAATTTTATTCATTATCTGTTTTTCTCCTTTTTAAGCAAAAATCTTCTATAACCTTCATTTCTTCTTCAGTATCCGGAACCCAAATATCACGTTTGCCATCAGATATTTTAAGAAGACGAGTAAATTTCGTTTGATATACCATAGCCCCCTTTAAATCAATATAATAATCTTCATCCAAACTACTAGCCCTAACTAACATATCAAGTAGGTTATTTGCCTCATAATCACATAACTCAGGAAACCTTTGAAACTCACTTATAATGGCTTTTTCATATAAATTAGTATCACTATAGCCACGATAGTTTCTATAAGTAGCATTACCAAATGTAGCATCCCAAGCATAAATATCTTTATTTCTATCAAGAATATTACCATAAGTATCATATAAAGCATAAGAATTATCTTCACTATCTTTAATAATATAATAACCATTTAGTAAACTTTTAACAACATTGGCAGTATTAATTGGTTGAATAATAACAGTATCTGGAGTAACTACAACGTCACAATTTCCTGAAGTACTTTGAAAACTAATCACTTCTCCAACATAATCAATTTTATCTAAATTATCAATGACTACTTGACCATTAGCATTCATTATCTTATATTGATTATCACCGGCAATAACAAAATATTTTTTACCAATTCTATCAATTATTTTGCCATCAATATCTAAAACATTACCTGCTTCATCAATTAAATTAAGGTTTCTAGCAAACATTAAAGAATATTTACCATCAGTAGTTAATACAAATGGAGCATTATCCATAATTTTCTTATAACTATCTTCAACATTTTCTGGAGTTAAAAAGACAAACCATGGATTCTTGCTTGCCTTTAATCCATTTGAAGTTTCTAAATCTTTAGTAATACTTAACATTATTTCACCTTCTAAAAATCACAATTACCTGGAGTACGATAATACGGAATTACATCACGAATATTATCCATACCAGTTATATACATTACTAATCTTTCAAAACCTAAACCAAACCCTGAATGAACACATGTACCATATTTTCGTAAATTTACATACCAATACATATCGCTTGGATTCATATCAAGTTCTTGCATTCTAGCAACTAATTTATCATAATTCTCTTCTCTTTGTGAACCACCTATAAGTTCTCCAACCCCCGGAACTTCTAGGTCAACTGCAGCAACTGTCTTTCCATCAGCATTTTGTTTCATATAAAATGCTTTAATATCCTTTGGCCAATTTGTAATAAACACAGGGCCATCAAAATATTCTGTTATATATTTTTCATGTTCTTTAGCAATATCTTCACCATATTCAGGATTAAATTCCCATTTTTGATCAGCTTTTTTTAATATTGTTATTACTTCTTCATGCGTAACTCTAGCAAATTTACTATTTACTAACTTAGTCAATTTAGCAATTAAGCCTTTTTCAACAAATTTATCTAAAAATTCCATTTCATCTTTGCCAATTGTAAGGCAATAATTAATAACATACTTTAGCATATCCTCTTCAACATCCATAAGACCATTGATATCACAAAAAGCTATTTCTGGTTCAATCATCCAAAACTCAGACATATGAGTCTTAGTATTAGAATTTTCAGCTCTAAAAGTTGGCCCAAAAGTGTAAATTTTAGAAAAAGCCATAGCGAAAGTTTCACCTTCAAGTTGACCTGATACCGTAAGACCGGCTTTTTTACCAAAAAAGTCTTTATCATATTCTACTTTACCACTTTTAGCAATGCGGTCTAAATCAAGGGTCGTAACTTGAAACATTTCACCAGCACCTTCACAATCACTCGCGGTAATTATTGGAGTATTGACATAAACATAACCATTATCTGCAAAATACTTATGAATTGCTTGAGCTGCTAGAGAACGAATTTTAAATACAGCTTGAAACATATTAGTTCGCGCTCTTAAATATGCTTGTTCGCGCAAAAATTCTTTCGTATGCCTCTTAGGCTGAATTGGATAATCTTCGCCACATTCACCTAAAAGTGTTATTTTACTTGCTTTAACTTCAACATCTTGGTTACCACTAGATTTAACGAGTACTCCAGTTACTTCTAGAGCACAACCTACTAATAATTTAGATATTTCACTAAAATTATCTAAGGAAGTATCATAAACTATTTGCAAATGATTAAAACATGTTCCATCAGAAAAATCGATAAAGCCAAATTCCTTCTGAGGGCGATGATTTCTAATCCAACCACTTACAGTTATTTTTTTATCTAATAATTCATCTTTTTTTTCTAAAGTTTCTTTAATCGTCATTTTATTTTTGTCCTTTCATTAAATGTTACCTAAAATCCAATCAACTATTTCATTTTCGTCAACTTTTATCTCTTCTTTAGTAGCATTATCTTTAATATTTACTAAGCCCTTTTGTAAATCTTCATTATTTAAGATAATTAAGAACTTGGCATTCAATTTATCAGCAATTTTAAATTGAGATTTCATACTCAAATTTGCACTATTTATTTCTGTTGCTACATTATTAAGTCTTAAATATTGAGCGATTTCCAAGGCATGAATCTTTTCTTCTTCACTAACACTCATAATATAAACATCGATTGGCACTTCTAAATTTTTAACATCAATATTATTTTTAATATTTAAAATAATTCTTTCAATACCCATAGCAAAGCCAACTGCAGGAATACTTGGACCATCAAGGTTTTCTACTAAATGGTTATATCTACCTCCCCCACCGAGTGTTACTCCATCACTATCTGATGTATACTCCCAAACATTTTCATCATAATAATCAAGGCCTCGAACAATTTTCTCATTTACTTCATAGTTGATATCTAACACATTTAAGTAATTCTTAAGTTTTTCAAAACGGTCTTTACTTTCTTTACTTAAATAATCACTAATTTTAGGAGTATTTTTAAGTATTTCACTATCTTTATCAACTTTACAATCAAGTATTCTTAATGGATTAGTATTAATTCTATTTTGGCAATCTTCACATAATTCATTTATATGAGGTTTTAAATAATTAACTAATGCTTCCGTATAATTCTTTCTTGATTCCGAATCCCCAAGAGAATTAATGGCAACAGTTGCTTCTATTCCTAAATTATTAAGTAGGTAATATCCAACACTAATTACTTCCGCATCTATCATTGGATCATTCGAATTAAATGCTTCTACTCCAAATTGGGTAAACTCTCTATTTCTACCCGATTGTGGTCTTTCATAACGATACATTGTTCCGTTATAATAAAGTTTAATAGCATCATTTCTATTACCATATAGCTTATTTTCAATTAAACTACGAACTACCCCAGCAGTTCCTTCAGGTCTTAAAGTTATATTTCTATTACCCCGATCTATAAAATCATAAGTTTCTTTAGTAACAATATCTGTTCCTTCACCAACACTACGATGGAATAACTCACTTGCCTCAAATATAGGTGTTCTAATTGGTTCATAATTAAAATTTGACATCATATCCTCAATTTCATGAGTAATGTAGGCATATATTTTAGCATCTATCCCCATTAAATCGTAGGTACCTTTAGGTTTTGTAATCATATTATCAATCCTTTCACATATATTTATTTTATCATTAGAAAAAAGAAAGTGCAATCAATTTAAAGTGCACTTTCTATCTTTAGGATATTTTATTTTGGGAAACTCTCTTTTTAATACAGTTATAACTGGTGCTGTTGTATAGTAATAAGAACTAGTTTCATCTACTTCTACTTTATATCCTTTATCTTCTAAAGATTTTAATTCATCAATTGTTTTTTCAAGATAATAATAAAATTCTATTCTATTAAGATGTCTATTAAATCTACATGGACAAGTTTGTATACACATATCTGTTGGAGAACTCATCACTTTTTTTACTATTTCATCAAATGCTTCACAGGGACAATGCGCTAGTATTAAATCATACATACTAGTATCCATACTACTTTCAAATTTCTTATTTAATAATTTTATATTACTTAAAGGTAAATTAATAATTTTAGGATCAATACAGGTAATACTATATTCCATTTTATATAGCTCATTCATTATTATAGCCAGCCCCGGTATATATCCACTTGCTACTTCAAGTATTTTTCTTCTAGATAAATCGGGGAATTTAGAATGTAACAATTCTATAAAATACATAAATATATTTCCATTACTTATATATCTTTTAGTAAACAAATAACTATATATTTGCAACATAAAATCATATGAATATACTTCATTTATATCAAATTCTTCACCAAAAAATCTTTGTACATATTCAGAATACTTATCTTTATTATCTTTAATATATTTATTTAATATTATTTTTTCTTCTTCAGTTAATCCGAACATAAAATATCACCTTTTTGTTGGAAAATATTTTAGTGTGGATTATCAAAATTGTCAATTATGTTATTTTACTTTCCTAATCAGGAAATACGATATGGGTCAGTTTGAGTTCCGGTGCCTGAGACATAAGTAACATCGGGATTTAGGTAAAAGGACGGCCGCACGACAAGCGCACGAGTCACAAAGCCGTAGGAGCCGTAATTGTTGAACACATAGCCTGTGCGATCCACAATGAACACGTAATCCGAACCGTCCGTTCTACGAGAAATTGTCCATTCTGTTGAGCCCAGATATAACCAATTATTATTTTTTACATTTGTTCCATCATAATCCTCCAATGCTGTTGTCCAATTACTTGGTGATGTTGCATACCCATAATCTGATACATACATTAACCCTATTTTCATACTATCTGTTGTACCACTTGAACTACTTCCTACTTCTGTATTGTAATATTGTTTTGCTGTATATGAAGTATTTCTTGCCATTCCCCCGACTTGCCAACTGTGCATTGCTATTTTACTACTCCACGTACTTCCTAACGAATTTAAATATGTGCTATTTAATGTACTTTTTATATCACTACTACTCCAAGTATTATCTAATTCTGCATCCCATGCATAATTACCATAACTTTTTGTTTTGATTAGTTTTACTTGGTCGCCAAACACCCCAATGATTCGGTGTAAATTCGCACCTGGGCATGTTGCTGCATCTGAACCAAAACAAACATAATTATTAGGATTTGCTCCAGTATATCGATATGAATTATCTCCCGCTTCTTGGTCAGCATTGGTATAACTTCCACTACCATTATGGTAATATAAGCCATCAGTTCCCTCTCCATATGTTGAATAGAATGTTTTTACACAATCCGCTAAATAATCTCCATTTGAGCATACTTTTGCTAATGTTATAGGATTTTCGGTAGTACCGCTAATACTTTTTTGACTCGATGAATGCCCTGCTGTATCTTTTACATATACTTTAAAGTTATAAGTTGTATTAACACTTAATCCTGTAAATGTATAACTGCTACTTGTACTATTTACCCATGTTGCCCCATTATCTTTAGAATAATA
>DVHV01000019.1 GCA_018711775.1 Candidatus Onthocola stercoravium
TGGCAATGCTGAGGAGCAACCAGAGCACTAAGTAATGACATACGAAAAAGGAAGTCGATTATAATGTTGACTTCTTTTATTTCACTTCCTTTTTTCGGAGTCATAAAGCGATAAACCTCGGGGTTTGGGGCAGAGCCCCAACATTATCTAATTTTAAATTTTCGCCATGGATTATCTGTTCTTGGCTTGAATCCATTTCTTGAGGCATTAGTTATTTTATTTGTTGGTTGTTCTACTAATATCAATAAATAAGTTTTTTCGTTTATAATTCCAAATAGTTTATTATCAAATGTATTTACTATCATACATTTTGTTCCACTACTAAATGACATAACTTCACCAGTTTCTATATCAATTGGTAAATAATAATTATTGAAATATTTTAATGATGATGCATTATCTATAGTCCTTTCGTGTCTAATAGAAATAATAAAATTTAATTCTTCCTCAGTATAAGGATTATTTCTCATTAAGTTCCTTTTGGGATTAATTTCATAAGAAAATCTACTATTTATCTTAGGAATAAATACTTCGTTTAGGTATTTATTTGCTTCATCAATTGTGGTTATGCCATTGTGTCTTAATTCTGCTTTTAAACGTCTTTTAAATGTACCATTTTCTCTTTCAGCATTTGGTTTAAATAGCGGATTGCTATTACATAAAAGTTCAATTTCTAGATCTTCACAAATTCTTCCAAATTGAGTTACATTAAGTTTGGATTTAGAGCTTCTTGCATTATTAATAGAAAACGAATTTCTTTTATCAGTTTTTATCTTTTCTGGAATTCCAAAGTTTACAATCATATTCATCAAAACAATTAAATATGCATTTGTAGTTTCTTCATAATCAAAATATCCAGATAAAACTTTTTTTGTTGCCTTATCTACTGCTAAATGTAATGTACTTTCTTCTGTACCAAACCAAATCCAAAAGGCTGCATCCATTTGGATCTCTTGACCAAAAGAATAATTTAATGTTGATTTCCTAATGTGCTTTTCAAATTCTTCTTGTTTTCTTTGTTCAAATAATTTTTCTTGTGGTTCAGTTATAGTTTTATCTCTAATTGCTTTTTTCATGTTTTCGTTATATAATCTAATTGTTTTGTGTTGGGCATAAGGGGAAATAATATCATTATTTGTAAATATGGTAATCATGGTGGAAAAAGAAATACCGTATTTGTATCCTTGCTCTTCATAAAAATGAGTAAAACCATAATCACAAAAGTTGGTTAAATACTCATTTATAATCTCGGTTGATATATCTTCTGGGATTTTTTTATTGTGACTAGGCTTACCAGCATTTTTGTGAATAAAGGCGCCTTCACCTATATTCTTATATTTGATAATAATTCTTCGAACTTGTCTATCAGTTATGCCTAATTTTAGGGCAGCATCTTTTTGAGTTAATTCTTTAGAGATAACTTTTTTAATAATTTCACTGTATAATTCCTTATTAGATATCTTAGCCATTTATAATACACCTCCTTTCCGGACGTGTATTATAGGACATTTTAATTTAAAATTCAATTTTTTACATTGTAATTTTCAATAGGACATTTTAACTTGTAAATCGATTTAAAAAAGCGGACATTTTAACTTAAAAGTCACACATATTGAAACAAAAGAAAAACTCATAATAAGTTACAAACATTACAAATTTGACTATCTTTGCATCACTGCAAAAACATTTCTACTTCACTGAGTCATCATAACTATCCACAAACCAACTTTGAATATATTCAATTATAATAATTACTTTTATCCAGACATAATTTTTACTAAATAATACAAAAAAAACCATAAATTTTTACCTAAATCTATGGTTTTTGTTACTATTAAACTTACTTTAAAGTTTATCTAAAATCATCTAGTACTAAGATATTCTAAAAGGATTACTTGAAGTTCCATTTCCGCTTTGTAATTCAACATCAGAGTTCAGATAAAAGACAGGTTTAACTTCATTAACATCAGATGCATAGGAGTACCATGCTGAACTAGACACGTAGAACACCCTAGTATCGCCCGAATTACGGGTAATGGTCCACTGAGAATAATACTCATCCATCCAATTGCTTGAACTAAAATACGTATATTCAGATAAAGGTGACGTCCAGCCAATATAATTTGCCGCATATCCAAAATCACTTGCATACATTAAACCGACTTTACCACTCCATGTTGTTCCTTTGCTTTCAGCATTATAAAATTCTTTTGCTGTTGCTTCAACAGTGTTATGTCCTCCAACATACCATGTGTGTGTTGCTATTAAACTACTCCATTTACTTCCCAATGAATTTAAATATGTACTATTTAATGTATTATTTATATCTGCACTACTCCAAACATTAGAATTACCTTCATCCCATGCATATTCACCATAACTTGTCGATTTTATTAATTTTACTTGATCTCCAAATACTCCGATTATTCGGTACCAATTATTTCTTGGACATGTTGCTGCATCTGTCCCAAAGCATACGTAATTATTTGGATCTTCCCCAGTATATCTGTATGAATTATCC
>DVHV01000154.1 GCA_018711775.1 Candidatus Onthocola stercoravium
AGAAAGAAGTGTTATTATGAACTCAGAAGAACTTAAAATTTTAATTGAATCAGCTAGAGAGGCAAAAGGTATTTCACAAAGAGAACTTGCTAAATTAACAGGTATTAGTAGAAGTACTTTAAATGATCTAATTAATGGCAAAATAAAAAAAGTAGATATTGATGATCTACGTAAAATTGCTGAAACTTTAGATATGTCATTACAAAGGCTATTAAAAGTTGCAGGTTATGATGAAATGCTTTTCTATTTTTCTAAAGATAAATATGCAAATAAATCTAGTAAGGATTTAAAAGAATTAATTGAACAATATAAAAAATCAGAATTAGAATTATTAGATTTTGATGCACAAAAAAGAAGAAAAGTAAGTGATGCAAGACAAAAACTTTTTTATACAATGGAACATTTACAAATAATGCAAAATAATAAAGATAGTTTATATACAATAGATAAAGCCATTGAAGATATTAAATATGCATTTGACGAATTAGAGGATGCAGAACATAAATACGATTATAGTAAATTACCAAAAAAAAACTAAAGGAGATGATATAATGGATATAATTGAATTCAATTTAGATGATCTTAAAAATCAAAATACTGGTTTTTCTTACTACATATTAGGAAGAAGTTATGATTTAGAAGAAAATGATGCTATCCAAGATTATACAAAAGCATTAGAATATTATTTAAAGGGTTTAAATATTGATTATCCATTATGTATTTATTCTTTAGGTATTTCTTACGAATTAGGATTAGGAGAAATATTATCAATAGATAAAAATAAATCAAAAGAACTTCTAAAAAATGCATATCCTAAGATTATTGAATTAATAAATAATCCTAACATTTCTGATACAGAAAGAATCTGTGCAAAATTTGTAACTGGTGCTTATTATTATTATTTTGGACTTGGTAATATAGAAAAAGATTATAACAAAGCATTTCAGATTATTAAAGAATGTGCTGATAAAGGTCATATTGCCGCAATTTATGATTTGGGTGCTAATTTTTATTTTAATGGTAATGGAACGGATATTAATTATGACTTGGCAGATTATTATTTGAATCTTGCAAAAGAAAATGGTTTAAAAAGAGCAATGGATTTATGTAAATCAAGAAGTAAAATTAAGAAAAAATCGGAGAGGGATAATAATGAATAAAAAAATTGAAAATGCTATAAAATATTATAAGTTATGTACTAAACTAAAGGATACAATTAGGACAGGTCCTATTGTTTGGAATGCAAAAAGAGAAAGAATCGAAAGTGTTGCAGAACACATATACGGAGTTCAAATGTTAGCGATATCAATTTATTATCAATTTGGATACAAATTAGATATTATGAAAGTTATTTATATGTTGGCTGTTCATGAACTTGAAGAAATAGAAATTGGCGATTTAGCATTCTTTGAAACTACAAGAGAAGAAAAACTTATTAAAGGTAAGAAAGCAACAGATTATATATTAAAGGATTTGCTTGGAAAAGATGAAATATCAGCATTATTAGATGAGTATAATGAAAGAACTACAGAAGAAGCAAAATTTGCTTATCATTGTGATAAATTAGAATGTGATATTCAAATGAAACTATATGATCAAGAAGGATGTTTTGATTTAAATAATCAGCCTAATAACCCAATTCTTAATAATCCTAATGTTAGAAAAGTATTAGATAGTGAAAAAAATATATCTAATGCATGGATTGAATTTGATAGAAGTAAATATGAAGATGATAAAAACTTTATTGAGATTATCGACTATTTAAAAGAAAACGAAATATAAGTTAGGAGAATCGAAAGATGAATAATAAAGTAGCATTAGTTACTGGTGGAACTAGTGGAATAGGAAAAGAGATAGTAAAAGAATTATTAGATAAAAATTGTAAAGTAATAACTTGTTACCATAATAATGAAATAATAGCTAAAGAAACTGAGAAAGAATTTAATAATGAAAATTTATTAATAATAAAATGTGATGTAAGTAATGAAGAAGAAGTTATTGATATGTTTGATAAAATAAAAACTAAATATGGTAAAATTGATTATTTAGTTAATAATGCTGGAACATTTATAGATAATTTAATTAAAGATTTTGATATAAGTGATTTTAAAAAGGTCTTAGATATCAATTTGTTAGGAAAGGTTATTTGTACTAAACATAGTTATCCGATTATGAATGAAGGTGGTAGTATAGTAAATATTTCATCTCATTTAGGAGTAGTACCTTGTACTGAATCACCTGCATATTGTTCAGCTGCTGCCGGCATTATCACATTTACTAAAGCAACAGCATTAGAATTTTCTGATAAAAAAATTAGAGCTAATTGTATATGCCCTGCATTTACCCCAACACCTTTGTCATTAAGAGGATGGAAACAAGAAGAAATAGATCAAAAATTAAAAGAAACTCCATTAGGAAGATTTGCTACTCCTGAGGATACGGCTAAATTGTGTTTATTTTTATTATCTGATGATTCAAGTTTTATAACTGGTGAAAATATTTGGATTAATGGAGGAAGATTCTAATGAATAATTACATAGTATTACATGGAAGCTTTGGCTCAAAGAATGGAAATTGGTTTCCTTGGTTAAAGAAAGAATTAGAAGAAAGAAATTTGAAAGTTGATGTACCACAAATGCCTGTAGGTGTTGGTAATCAAAATTTTGAAAATTGGTCTAAAATAATGAATGAACTAAATATTAATGCTAATACAACAATAATTGCTCATAGTATTGCTCCAATATTTGTATGTAAATATTTAATAACAAATAAGATAAAAGTAAAAAAATTAATATTTGTATGTGGATTTAATAATTATTTAGGGATAGATAAAGATTTTGATGCAGTAAATGAACCTATGTTTATTGATAACTATAAGGATATTAAAAATTATTGTGATAATATAGTTTGTTATTATTCTGATAATGATCCTTATGTAAAATTTGAAGTTGAACA
>DVHV01000155.1 GCA_018711775.1 Candidatus Onthocola stercoravium
CTTGTAGTGATGCAAGGTCAGTCAAACTTGTTTGACTTTTGTTCTCTATGGTAAACTTATAGTAAGTGGGGTGATGCAATGCAAGTATTTTTAATGAATAAAGATATCCAAGTAATGAAATTGGAATTTGAAGTAAATAAGAATTTATTTAACAAAGTAATCCAAATTAAAAATATTGAGTATTCACCACTATCTATATATAAAACTTATCAAAATAATAAAGATGTATTAACCGAAGTAAATAAATGGTTTAAAGGAAGAAATATTCCTATATGGCGTGATGATTTGTTTTATCTGCTAAAAAGATTGGATATTAAAACTGCAGATGAATTACTAATGAAAAGTTATGCTCTTTCTTTAAGTGATCAGTATTGGATAAAGCCATGTAAAAGTAAATTAAAATATAAAGATGTTAACTTTTTTGAAAATGATTTTGGATATTCAGATTTTTTAGATATAACATTTAGTAAATCAAATATTAAAAGAAAAATTAATTTGATGACCCCAAATAATACAACAGATGGAAGACTTAAGAAAACTTGGGTAATTGAAAATGGTAAAAGAATACTTATTAAAGGTGGTTATAAAGATAATCCAAATGCTCCATTAAATGAATACTTAGCAAGTATGATATGTATGTATTTGGGTATTAAGCATGTAAAATATGAACTTGATGTAATTAATAAAAAATTAGTATCTAAGTGTGAAGATTTTATTGATAAAGATACAGAATTAATAACCGCTCATAGTATATTAAAAGATGATTTAACTGGTAATTATAAAGATATTTATGAAAAATATATTAAAATATTAGAAAGTAATGGTATAAGTGATGCTCGTGATAATTTGGAGGATATGGTTCTTCTTGATTATTTAATTATGAATGTTGATAGACATTTAAATAATTTGGGGATTATTAGAGATGTTAATACATTAAGATGGCTTAGAGTGGCCCCCATATTTGATAGTGGTGAAGCAATGAATATAGATATGCTTGATGATAATACTATGGTTATAAATGAAAATGGTAGGTTATTTAATGAAGTTGTTCATTTTGATAAATTTTTAGAACTTATTCGAAAAACTAGAAAATATGATTTTGAAAGGTTAGAAAAAGTTGTTGATGAATTTGAAGAAATATTAAAAAAATATCAAAGTATTTCTAAAATGAATAATCAGGATATTTATAATTTATGCTATTTACTTTATCTGAGGATTCAAAAAGCTAAGGATATCCTATTTCTGGTAAATACTTAATAACTTTTGACATACATACTTGATAATGCTATAATTGAATTATCCAATTGAGGTGGATGTATTTTATGAAAATAGTAAATTATTTTGTCAGATTATCCTTGTTGGTATTTGTATTAATAATTGCTAAAAGTAGTACAAATGTAATGGATGCTACAGTTGAAAATGAAAATGTCAATAAGACAATAAATTTATCGACGATGGCACTTAAAGTTATTGAAGTAGAAGAAGAATTAAAATTTACTGCAATAGATACATATACAGGGGATTTAACAGGTTATGCACATGATTGTCCATTGTGTAATGGAACACTAGCATGTATGCCTAGTTATGATATAACTGATGGAACAAATACTTATAATGATGCTGAATATGGTGAAGTATATATTGTTGCATCTAGCAAGAATTTACCATGTGGTTCAATTGTAAGTTTTTATAGTAACCGTATTTCTGATGATAGAGTTTTAGCAATTGTTTTGGATAGGGGAGTAAGAGGTAATTCATTAGATTTCTTAGTACCTACAGAACAATATGCATATGATAATATCGGTAGAAGTACAATTACTTATGATGTATTAAGGAGTGGGTGGGAGTAATCTCACCTAAATTTTTTATGAAAGCGAAGAAGAGTTTAGGACAAAATTTTTTAATTGATAAAAATGTGATCAGTAAAATAGTTACTGAGGTTTCAGCATGTAATGATGATTTAATTGTGGAAATTGGCCCTGGGAGAGGGGCTTTAACAAAGGAATTAAAAAAATATAATTCTAATATTCTTTGTTATGAATTAGATAGGGATTTAAAAAATATATTACAAGCATTGGAAGATGATAAAACAAAAATAGTTTGGCAAGATTTTTTAAAAAGTAATATAAAAGATGATATAAAAGATATTAAATATAATAAATTATATATTGTTGGTAATTTGCCTTATTATATTACTACTCCAATAATTGAACATATCATGGATAGTAATATAAATTTTGAAAAACTTGTTATAATGGTACAAAAAGAAGTGGCTGATAGATTTTTAGCAAGTCCACATACTAAAGAATATGGTTATATTACAGTTGTACTTAATTATTATTTTGATGTAAGTAGAGTTATAAACGTTTCTAAATATGCATTTAATCCTGTACCTAAGGTAGAAAGTACAGTTTTGAGATTAATACCTAAAAAAGATAAGATTAATTTAGATTTTAATAAATTTAAGGACTTTTTAAAGAAATGTTTTAGTCAAAAAAGAAAAACTTTAAAAAATAATTTAAAAGGCTATGATTGGAGCAAAATAAAAACAATTTTAGATAAATACAATATGAGTGAAAATGTTAGGGCTGAAGAAATAAGTGGGGAAATACTAATAGAAATATTTAAACATTCCCTGTAAAAAGATGATGGAAGCAAGTAATATTCCCTGTAAAAAAATGATAAAGCATACAATTTTCCTTGATTTTAGGATAAAAAATTATAGAAATGGAGATTATTTATGAATATAGAAATAATATTAATAATTGTGTGCAGTTCTTTAATTTTTGCAATTACGAAAAGATGTTTAGATAATGATACGAGATATATGAATAGTAATAATTTTGTAATTCATGAATCATCTAGTTATGTAGGATTATTATTTTCACTATCAAGTGTTATTTTAGGAGTCAGTATTATAAATTATTTCTATATTAGAGAAGATAAATTTATATTTTTGATGATTTTAGGAACATTAATGGTATTAGTATTAATTATGGGACTTATATTAAGTTATAATAAAGTAATAGTGGATAATAATGTAATAATTGTTCGTAAAGTATTTTGTTATAAAGAATATGATATAAAAGATATTACAAGGGCTAGAATTAAATATAAGAAAAATGATAAAATAATTGGCATTTATATAGGTAAAAAGAGAATATTTAGTTTTCGAGAATCGATGACTGGATATAAATATATGTGTTATAGATTAAATATATCGGATGTATAAAACTAGTTATTAATGACTAGTTTTTTGCATATATTTAAGTGGTGATAATACATGCAAATTAAAAAAGGAGATTATGTAACTAGAAATAGTTATGGTAATGATACCGTTTTTAAAGTAATAAATATAAGTGATAACATTTATTATTTAAAGGGTGTTGAGGTTAGGCTTTATGCTGATGCAAAATATGATGATTTAAGACTTGAAACAGATGTTCATGAGGATGAAGCAATAGATGAAATTGATATTAAAGATGAACTTTTAACTCGCGGAGATTATTTTTATTTGCCAGCGAAAGTTTTACATATTGATGGTGATGAAGAGTATTTAAGTAGATGTTTGAAATTTTATAAAAGAAATGGAATTTTTGCTATAGGTAAAAAAATTAATGAAAAAAATGTGTATGAACAAATACCAATTCTTTTAAAAGAATATAAACCTGATATTGTGATTATAACTGGTCATGATGCTTATTTGCGAAAAAAGGGCGATGACATTAATGATTTAAAGAATTATAAAAATTCTGTATATTTCGTTAAGGCTGTTAAGGCTGCAAGAAATTATGAGAAAAGTCATGAGAAATTGGTTATTATTGCTGGGGCATGTCAAAGTAATTATGAAGAATTAATTAAGGCCGGTGCCAATTTTGCTTCTAGTCCTAAAAGAGTAAACATTCATGCTTTGGATCCGGCGATAATTGCAAGTACAATCTCTTTAACAGAAAGAAATAAGGAAATAGATTTAAAGAAACTTTTAGATAAAACTAAATATAAAGAAGATGGTATGGGGGGGATTATTTGTAATGGGCTTATGTATGTGGGGTATCCCAGATGAATATTAATATAGTTAAAGAGGAAATAAGTAAAAATATAAATAGAAAAGTTAGTATTGCTGTATATGGATTACGTAATAGAGTTAATAGATATGAGGGAATTATTTATAAAATGTATCCTAATTTATTTACAGTGTTAGTAAATGGTGAAGAAAAAAGTTTTAATTATCGGGATGTAATAACTGGAGAAGTAAAAATTAAATATTTGTAATATTTTAGTTGCAAAATTTATAAATATAAATTAAAATTATAATAGTAATACAGTAAGGAGAGAAGTTATGGAAATTACAAAAGTAGATGTTTATCCAAGAGAAAAAGAAGGATCAAAATTAAAGGCATTTGTCGATTTTACTATTGATGATTGTTTAGCAGTTAAGGGCGCTAAGATAATTGAAGGAAATACAAGAT
>DVHV01000156.1 GCA_018711775.1 Candidatus Onthocola stercoravium
AAGTTAAAGATGAAGCCTCTGAAAAGAGAGTAGAACTTCATGCTCACACCATGATGAGTATGATGGATGGTGTAATCGATGCTGGCACACTTGTCAAATTTGCATCAAAACTTGGCCACAAAGCAATTGGTATCATGGACCATAACTGTTTGCAAGCTTATCCCGATGTTTATAATACTTTAGCTAAAATTAATAAAGGCAAAGAAGATAAAGATAAATTTAAAGCTCTTTATGGAGCAGAGTTAAATGTCGTTGATGTTGAAGCGAATATCGTATTTAAAAATAAAGAATATAATTTATTTGATCAAGAATATGTCGTATATGATACAGAAACAACTGGTTTAAATAGTGGAACTGATCAAATGATTGAAATTGGGGCAGTAAAAGTTAAAAACGATGAGATAATCGATAGATTTGATGAACTTATTGCTTGTCCAACACCTCTTCCTAAAATAATTACGGAACTAACTAATATTACAGATGAAATGCTAGAAGGTAAAGATAGTGAAGAAAACGTTACGAAAAGATTCTTAGAATTTATCGGAGACCTTCCATTAGTGGCTCATAATGCGCAATTTGATATTTCCTTTGTTACTAGTGCTGTTAAAAAATATAATTTGGGAGAATTTAACAATACGGTAATCGATACCATGGGTATGGCTCGTAATATGTATCCGGAATGGCGAAATCATAAACTTTCAACTCTCGTTAAAAATTTAGAAGTTGAATGGGATGAAGATAAACACCATAGAGCAGATTATGACTGTGAAGGAACTAGTAAATGTTTTTATAAAATGCTTTATGAACTTAAAAGACAAAATATTAAAACAACTATAGATTTGGAAGGGCTTGCTGATAAAGAAAATGCGATTAAGTTTGCTCGTCCTTTCCATCTAACGGTTATTGCTAAAAATAAAGTAGGGTTAAAAAACTTATTTAAAATAATTAGTTTAGCTAATACTAAATATTTGTATAAGGGAAAAGAACCAAAGATTCCGAGAACTGATTTGATGGATTTGAGGGAAGGTTTAATCATCGGTAGTGGTTGTATCAATGGTGAAGTATTTGAAAGAGGTATTGGTTTATCGGAAGATGAACTAGTAGATATGATGAATTTTTATGATTATATTGAGGTTAATCCTGCAACTGCTTGTTCTCATATCATTGGTCCAGATAAGAAATTTCATAGTATTTTAGAATATAATGGCTATATAACTAGATTAATCAAGACTGCTAAGAAGATTGGTAAGTTACCAGTTGCCACCGGAGATGTTCATAATCTTCGTCCTGATGATTTAATATATCGTAAGATTATCATTAATCAGAAAGCTAATGGTAGAATACATCCACTTAATCATAGTGATATTGAAGTTCCTAACATGTATTTCATGACTACTGAGGAAATGATGGAACAATTTTCGTTTCTAGATTCCGAATTACAAAAGGAAGTAGTTATTACTAATCCTAATAAAATTGCTGATGAAGTAGAGGAATTACAAATTATTCATGATAAACTTTATACCCCAATATTGGAAAATTCAGCAGAGATTACCAAAGATATGGTTTATAAAAGAGCACATGAAATTTATGGGGATTCACTTCCTCAAAATATTGAAGAACGTCTGGAAGCGGAACTTGCTGGTATCATTGGTGGGGGATTCGACGTAATTTACCTAATTGCTGAAAAACTTGTTAAAAAGAGTAATGCTGATGGCTATTTCGTGGGTTCACGTGGTTCAGTGGGTTCATCGCTCGTTGCTACGATGATGGGAATTACTGAAGTTAATGGACTTCCACCACATTATGTTTGCCCAAAATGTAAGAAATCTTATTTTGAAGATGAAGCGGGTGAACCTTTAGCTAATCTTTATTCAAGTGGTTATGACATGCCGGATAGGACTTGTGAATGTGGTGAAAAACTAAAAAAAGAAGGCCAAGATATGCCATTTGCGACATTCTTAGGATTTAAAGCTGAAAAAGTACCAGATATCGACCTTAATTTCTCTGGCGATAATCAAGCCGCTGCCCATAATCACGTAAAAGTATTGTTTGGTGAAGACCATGCGTATCGCGCCGGAACAATATCGACAGTTGCTGATAAAACAGCCTTCGGTTATGTTCGTGGTTATTGTGAAGATAAAAACATTATTTTAAATAATATTGAAATAGAACGTTTAGCAATAGGTTGTACTGGAGTTAAAAGAACTACTGGCCAACACCCTGGAGGAATTATAGTTATTCCTCAATATATGGATGTATTTGACTTTACACCATATCAATATCCAGCGGATGAACCAGATAGTACTTGGTATACAACACATTTCGACTTCCATGCTATCCATGATAATGTCTTAAAACTAGATATACTTGGACACGATGATCCGACGATGTTAAGATACTTGGGAGATACAACTAAAGTAAATATTCTAGATATTCCATTCGATGATAAAAATGTTATCAGTTTATTTACTTCGCCGAAAGTTTTGGGAGTAACTGAAGAACAAATTCTTTGTAAAACAGGAACTCTTGGTATTCCGGAATTTGGCACTAACTTTGCTATCAACATGCTTTTAGAAATAAAGCCGACGCATTTTGCAGATCTTGTAAAAATCGCCGGACTATCCCATGGTACTAATGTATGGCAAGGTAATGTGCGTGAACTTATCGTCAATAATGTAGCATCATTTAATGAAGTAGTAGGATGTCGTGATGATATCATGGTAAGTCTAATTAACTATGGACTCGATTCATCAAAAGCCTTCAAGATAAGTGAGTTTGTTCGTAAAGGAAAGGCTAAAAAAGAACCAGATACTTGGCTTGAACATGCAGCATTGATGCGCGAGCATAGTGTTCCAGAATGGTTTATTGAGTGTTGCAGAAAGATTGAATACATGTTTCCTAAAGCCCATGCTTGTGCTTATGTTATGATGGCTTATCGGGTTGCTTGGTTTAAAGTTTATTACCCACTTTATTATTATTCCGCATTCTTCAGTATTAGAAGAAGTGATTTCGATGTTAAAGCAATGCTTGGTGGATACGATGGCATCAAACGTCGTCTTATTGAAATAAAAGAAAAAGGTTTTGGAGCATCTGCGAAAGAAAATGCTGTTGCAGATACTTTAGCAGTAGCCTTAGAAATGCTTGCTCGTGGTTTTCATTTTGAAAATATTAGTATTGAAAAATCATTAGCTAAAACATTTTACATCGACGAAGAAAATAAAGCGCTTTATTTACCGTTTATGGCTGTTGACGGTTTAGGTGAAAACGTTGCCAATAAGATAGTAGAAGAAAGAGAAAAGAAACCATTTTATTGTATTGATGACTTTCAAACTCGTGGCAAGGTTAATCAAACAACAGTCAATAATTTAAGGGAGCTTGGGGTATTTAAAGATATGCCCGAGTCTGCCCAATTAAGTTTATTTTAAGGAGTAGAAAATGACAAACGAAGAAATATTAAATCAAATTAAAAGTGTTATTACAACACTGCATCCCTATACGGATAATAGGTTACCAATTTTACTTAAATATCCTAATCCTTCCATGGATATAAAGTTTAACTTTTATCCTAATCAAACAATTATTACTTTTTTAGATGGTGTAGAAACTAAAAAGAATAGTATTTCCAGAAAAATAGAATTACCTTTTATAGTCGGCCCAAATTTAATTAATAATTTAGTGGCAATGCTTCTCCAAGATCATGATTATATAAGCAATTTAGTTAAGAGTAGTGATAATTTGAATATTGGTACTGATGTAGAACTTTCATTAGATAACATTTCAGGAATTGCTTGTGGGACAATAAATGTAGAACTAGATTTTCACGGGTACCCTAATAGTGAAGAATTATTAAATGGTTATTACGATTCATTAGTTTGTGCTTTTTATGATCAAGTAAAAGGTATACCATCATTTAAGTATCAATTAGAAGATGTTGGAGAAAGTGTTAAAAAGGATGTAACTATTAATTTAACAAAGGAAGAAATGCTAGGTATTCTTAGCAATTTAAGCGAAGAAGAATTGCATAGAATAGTAAATAAGTTATCTGTGCCGGTGTTTATGAAAGCATATCAAGCAAGTAGTTCAAAATTAACTAGAAAACAACCAAATGATTAAGTTGACTCAGTCGAGTCAATTTTTTATTTGTTTTCAACTTTGTTCGACAAAAATTTTAATTTTTTTGTGATAAAGTATATTTTCAATTGGAGGTTTTGGAATATGAATTATTACAATGAAGTTGAAAGTTTAATTAGAAATAATGAAATTAACAAGGGAGTACGGGCTTTACAAGATAATAGTGAGACTTTGTATACCTACTGGCATATCGGTAGACTTATTGTTGAGGCACAAGGTGGAAAGGCAAGAGCCAAGTATGGTGATGGCTTAATTAAAGAATGGGGTAAAAAATTAAGTGTGAAGTTTGGCAAGAAGTATGATGCTAGAACATTGGAAAGAGCACGAACTTTATATTTACAATTTCCAATTTCGGGCTCACTGACCCCGAAATTGACTTGGACCCATTATCGCTATATTTTACCAATAAAGAATTCAAATGAAAGAAATTATTATATTAATCAAGTAATATTAAATAATCTATCAGTCAGAGACTTAAGACGTGAAATAAAAAATAAATCATTTGATAGATTATCTTATGCTGATAAAGAAAATATTGAGCTAATTAGTGATACTAATAATACTTTTCTATCAATCAAAGATATGATTAAAGATCCTATTATTTTAAAAGTTGGTGATGAAGTAAAAGAACTAAATGAGGCTGTAATTCATAAATACATTATTTCTTTACTTGAAAACAAATTTTTAGAACTAGGTACTGGTTTTGCTCTAGTTGGTCATGAATATAAATTTGTTGTTGATAATAATACATATCATATTGATTTATTATTTTATAATTAT
>DVHV01000157.1 GCA_018711775.1 Candidatus Onthocola stercoravium
GAAGATAAAACTGAAAATGATATTCCTGAAGTTACAGAACCTTTAGTTGAAAAATTATATAGTTATTTGCCAGAAAATGAAACTGGATTACAATCTATGTATGTCGGATATTATACTACATTTAATAATATTGGTAGTGATATAATTCAAAGTATGATCTATGAATATGTATTAAATTATGAACGGGATTCGATAGAGAATGTAACAACTGAAGATATGGAAGTAAATAGTATTACAATAAATGGGGTAAATTATAATCCTTCTTCTAAAATAAAAGTAACTGTTTTTAGTGATATTTTTCCTTTAATGTTTGGAAAAGAAGCTACATTTAATGCTAGAGATTTTCGCTATAGTTATAATATTTCAGTAAGATTAAATGAAACTAAAGATTATTATTATATATATGAAAATATTGATTATCAAAATAATGTTAATGATATTATTTTTAGAGATATTAATAAATATGCTGTAACTGATAATGGAGAAACAATAGAAATATATGATTATTATTTGAAATGTGATTTAAATAATAATAATTGTTATAATGATGAGAGAAAGGCAAAACTTAATAATCAGATTAAATATACTAGTGATTTTAATATAGAGAATTATAAAGATGATTTAGTTATTTATAAACATTCATTTAAATATGATAATGGTAATTATTATTGGTTTTCTTCTGAATTAGCTTAATAAAAAAAGGGGGGATTTAAAATGGTTAGTTTATATGATTTATCATGTCTTATATTAAAAGATATAATGATAGCTTATGATGTAAGTAGTGAACAATTGGATGATGTTATATCATTTTTAAATGATAAAAATGATAAATTCAACGAAATTTTGAAATCTTATGATATTTTAAAAGAAGAAGATTATCATGTGATAAAAAGGGTAATAATGCTAACGATAATTAGTTATGCTTATTTAGTTAATCTTTATAATGTGAGAATAGATATTGATGCTGAAAATTCTCAGAAGTATGTTGATTATCTTGAATCATTGAGTGCTAAAGAAATAGTCGATATGTTTGCTTGTCATAGTCCTGAAATAAAAACTTTTTATGGAGATAGTGCAAATTATGTTAATAATAGCTATATTTATCGTTATTGTTGTTGGGCGAATGCTCTTTCTGAGGGTAAGCAATTTATGGTTTTGAAATTAAATCCTTTTGCTTTATTAGAATGCCAAGATATCAATCTTGGTGATGGATTTGTTGAAACAGAAGGGTGTATTCAGTTATTTGATGATTTGTATAGTAAAGCTTTAGAAATAGCCTTAATGGATTCTGAAGCAGCTGTTACTGAATCTTTAGAATTCTCTAAAATAATAGTTGACTATTTTCGTGAGGGTGTTGATAACCATTTTAATGGAGATGTTTCCCAAATTAATTGTTTTTATTCTTTAATATTTAGTAATATTTATGAGAATATTATTATAAATTCTAATACAAAAAAGCAAAGAAGAAAATTTAAAACACTTATTAAAAAAATTGAAGAATGTTCTACTGCTGATTTAATGACTTTATTTATGGATAGTTATCAATTTGCTATAGAAATTATTGACTCTTTTATTACTTTTAATGATAATTTAGAAAAAGATGACTTAATAAAACGTAGACTTGAGTTTATGAAAAAGGGGAATTCTCAAAAATTGGCAGAAATTAATCCTTTTTATGCAAGAGATGTCGAAGTATTGAAAAAAATCAAAAAGAAAAGTTTCAACTTTTAAGCTGGAACTTTATTTGTTTTTTAAAACAGCATGGACAACATATCTATTATATTCATCAGCACAAGTTGATAATGTAATTATTTTGTCATCTCCAGATAATGTTACTCCAAAATCATAAATGCTGCGATCTTTTAACATGTTGTAAAAATCTAATCTATCGTTATCATCTGCAAATAATACTCGCATGTAATCTGTAGTTACAGATATTTTATAAATTGAAAATATTTGATATTCTAAGTCTTCATATAATGTTCTAAAAGAAATTGTATGATTATCAGGATTACTATACCAACTATATCTTAAAGTGTTTTGTAATGTTCCAAACATAACTCCGCTATGATATCTATTGTGAGCATATATTATAACATTATCACTAAGTAACTCAGTATCATTACGATAATCCATAAAAACCCAACCGTTGTTATCTTCTTCCATATAATAATTATGTTTTAAATAATATTGATTATCAGCTCCTTGAACAACAGGATAATCTATATTTGTATTATTAACTTTAAGCCAACCTATAGTTTGGGGGTTTTCTTGAATAAGACTAACAATATCTTCATTTACAACTAATTTATCATCTTCTCCTTTGTTTTCATTTAAATCTTCCATAATTTCTTCCGAATCATTAATTTCAATGACTTGGGTTATTTTTTCTTGAATATTGCTAACATTTTTCATTGATACGTAATTATCGTAAAAAACATAACCGAAAGAAAAAAATACTATAAATAATATTAAGTAACTACATGTTTTTAAAATATTTATATTTGCTTGTTTA
>DVHV01000158.1 GCA_018711775.1 Candidatus Onthocola stercoravium
AATGTATAACTACTATTTGTACTATCTACCCAACTTGCTCCATTATCTTTGGAATAATAATATTTTGCTATGTTGTTTGTTCCTCCACTTGCTGTTACACTTATTGTTACACTATCACTTGTTATATTACTTGCTACTACATTACTTACACTTGGATTTATGTATTCATTTGTTGTTTCCTTTAATACATATTCATTTGATTTAAATCCTAATGTATCCACTATATAGACTTTAAAATTGTATTCTGTATTAGGCTCCAAATTATTATATGTATAACTATTTGTTGTACTACTTTCCCAAGTTCCTCCATCATTTGCTGTAAAATAATATGTTGCCGCTGGATTATCTCCCGGTGTCGTTTCTACATTTAAAGTTATACTATTTGGAGTTTTAGTTGTTGTAACAGTAGTTATTTCAATAATATTATATTTATCAAAATACACATAACACTTATCAGATGTACTCACTTGCATTAATACTCTTTTATTTTCATCATCCCAAGTAAGTGTACTGCCATTTTCACAACTAGATAAATTGGCATTAAATATATAACCTTCCTGTGGCCAACTTGTATCACTGCTTACTTGATACTCCCCACTTCCAACCTCAGTTTCATACATCATGGTTAATGTATTTTCCGAAACCATTTTATTGCTTTGTACATTTTCTAATACTTCTCTAGTTTCAAATCTATTTACTACATTAATTACAATTATAAATAATACTATTACTATACTACTTAATATTAATATATATTTTTTCATAACATTCTCCTATAATCTAAGCAATTCTAAAAGGATTACTTTGTGAGCCATCACCAGAAATATATGCTACATCAGAGTTTAGATAGAAGGTGGGTCTAATTGCGTATACTTCATAGTGTACACGTATTCTACTAATGTTTCCTTCACTTAGTATAAAATATGAGTAATTAGGTATATGCCCATCTGGAGATGGAGAAATTATCCACTCATTAAATCCCATAAACATCCAGTTATTATTTCTATTTGTATCATTAGCATAATCAGATAAATTTGTACTCCAGTTGTCTGGACTTGATGCATATCCATAATCTGAGGCATACATTAAGCCTACTTTTCCACTAAATGTTGTTGCATCTAATGGGCTTATTATTTCATTTGTATATGTACTTTTTACTGATACACTGTAGATATTTGAAGGCATATTTCCTCCGACTTGCCATGTATGCTCTGCTATTTTACTTGCCCACGTACTTCCTATATTATTTAAATAATTTGTATTTAAATTTATTGTGTTTAGATTTGATTCGCTCCATATGTTTCTACCTGTATCATTATTCCAAAAATACAAATATAATGTACTTTGACTACCGTTATAATAATCTCCTAATGATGTTGTCGAACTATTATATGCCCCATCCGTTCCTAATAATGTACTTGTGGCATAGTCGTATTTTATTAATTTTACTTGGTATTCACCTGTATCATTAAACACTCCAATAATTCGATATAAATTATCATTTGGACATGTTTCTTCATCACTTCCAAAACATACATAATTATTTGGATTAGTACCAGCATAACGATATGAATTATCTCCTGCTTCTTCTGAGGCATTTGTATAACTTCCTACTCCATCATGATAATATAATCCATTTTCTCCATCTACACCAGTATAAACATTACTTATTACATAATCTGCTAAATAAAGAATATCAGGTTCCTTATCAAAATAAACATAACACTTGTCAGACGTATTGGCTTGCATCAACACTCTTTTATTTCCATCGTCCCAACTAAGAGTACTACCATTTTCACAACTCGACAAAGACTCATTAAAAACATACCCATCCTGTGGCCATGTTATATCACTACTAACTTGATATTCTCCGCTATCTGCTTCTGTCTCATACATCATAGTTAACATATTTTCTGAAACCACCATATTATTTTCTGATTTTAAAACAAAATTATTACTTGGTTGATATTGTAAAATAACAACTAATACTAAAATTATTACGCCAATAAAACTAGCAACTAATCTTTTCTTTTTCATTTGTTTGTCCCTTTTCCTTTATTCTTTTTAAATTTAAAACTTCTAGCATACTTTTTTTCTTTACTACATTTTTATAAAAATATCTTATCGCCGCAACATGATTATTATATGTCGTCTTACTATATTCCTTATCTAAATAATTTATATAACTTTTAAGTTCTTCTAAAGTTATATCTTTAAAATTCTTATTATTAAAATATTTTTCCATATAACAAATATTAGCAAAATATTCTCTATAAGTACCTTTCGATTTACCTTCTGTCTCTAACAAATGCTCTAAAGCATTATAAAACTTCCTATTCATACCATACCCTCATAATAATACCAAATAGAAACTAAATATCTTGTCGAATTAAGTCGTTTCTACCTTAAAATTATTATATATCAAAAAAAACTTTTCCTTTAACGGTACATGGTTAAGAAAAAATAACTCAGAATTTATTCTGAGTTATCACAATTTAAGCAAATATTTTCGCCATTTTTATCGACGATTAATTCACCACACTTTGGACAAATTTCTCCTGTAGGTTTATACCAAAGAGCATAATTACATTTTGGATAATTGTTGCAGCCATAAAATATTTTACCTTTTTTTGTTTTTCTTTCAACAATCATTCCTTTGTCACATTTAGGACATTTGCAAACTTCAGTAATTTCTTTCTTTTCTTTTTTTATATATTTACAAGTTGGGTAATTACTACAAGCAACAAATTCACCATATTTTCCTTTGCGGATTACTAAGTCTCCCCCACATTCTGGACATGTTTCTCCAGTTGAAACGGGAGCCTTTTTTTCCATTTCCTTGAATGCTTTTTCAACTAATGGCTCAAATTCATCATAAAATTCATGTAAAACTTTTATATTATCTTTTTTAGCATCCGCAATTTCATCTAAGTCTTGTTCCATATTAGCGGTATACTCGACATTTACAATATCACTAAAGAATTCTTGTAATTTATCTGTAGTTTCCTCCCCTATTTCTGTAGGTTCAAACTTTTTATCTTTGAGAATAACATATCCCCGATCTTTGATTGTTCCAACAATTGTTGCATAAGTACTAGGTCTACCAATTCCTAAAGATTCCATTTCTTTAATTAAACTACTTTCTGTATATCTTGGAGCAGGTTTTGTAAAATGTTGAATTTTATCAATTTTATCAGCAGTAATGACATCAGATTTATAATTTTTAAAATCCGGTAATATTACATCCTCACTGTCTTCATATTCACTATATACTTTTAAATAACCATCAAATTTTAAAACACTACCAGTTGCTTTAAAAGTATAACCATTATTTTCAAGTATTACAGTAGTTGCAAGTGTCTTAGCATCTTTCATTAATGATGCAAGTGCTCTAATATATATAAGACGATATAACTTATATTCATCGTTAGATAAATAAGCTTTAACTGATTCAGGAGTACGCATGATACTTGTTGGTCTAATACCTTCATGAGCATCTTGCACCGCATCATTTTTCTTTCCCTTTTTTACATAGCCGATATATTCATCACCATAGTTACCTTTAATATAATTGTAGGTTTCTGCAACAAATGAATCAGATATACGAACAGAATCAGTACGCATGTAAGTAATAAGCCCTACTGTTTCATTACCTAAATCGACACCTTCATATAATTGTTGGGCAATCTTCATCGTTTTTGATGGAGCAAAATTAAGTTTTGTTGAAGCAAGTTGTTGTAAAGTAGAAGTCTTAAATACTTCTCTTGCTGCTTTATTTTTTTCTTTTTCTGTAACCGATTCAATCTTAAAAGAACGTGATAGTTTATCTAAAATTTCATCAGCAGCCACTTCATTAGGTATTTCTATTTCTTTACCATGGTATTTTTCTAAAACAGCTTTAAACGATGAAAAATCCGCTTCGATTGTCCAATATTCTCTTGGAACAAATGCTCTAATTTCTCTTTCGCGATCAACTATAAGTTTTAAAGCAACACTTTGCACCCGTCCTGCCGATTTACCACCAGTTTTTCTTTGCATAAGTTTCGATAATCTAAAACCTATGATACGGTCAAGTATTCTTCTAGTTTCACCGCTTTTAACCAAATTCATATCAATTTTACCTGGATTATTAATAGCATTTATTACAACATCCTTAGTAATTTCATTAAATACTACTCTTTTATACTTTTCATCAGGTATTTTAATTTCATCATAAATATGCCAAGAAATAGTTTCTCCTTCCCGGTCTGGGTCGGTTGCTAGATAGATGGTATCAGCACTATTTACTTCCTTTTTCAAATTATTGACATCTTTAGTCTTTCCTTTAATAATGACATAATTAGGTTTAAAATCATTTTCTACATCAACCCCTAAACCAAACTTACCAGTTGTAGCTAAGTCTCTAATATGTCCTTTACTAGATACTACCTTATAATCACTTCCTAAATATTTTTCAATTGTTTTACATTTAGCAGGTGATTCCACAATAATTAAGTTTTTCATTTATCCTCCTATTATATAATCCTCAGTTTGTGCTTCAGCATTAGCATATGTTTCTTGTTCACTTGCTAGTCTTGCTAAAGATTCACTTAAATATTCATAGTAATTATTTTGAATAATTGCTGAACTCATTTGCATTTTAGCAGTAATTATTCCATTAATTCTTCTTATTTCTTCATAACTTACAAGTTCATCAGTATAGTATTTTACCTCACTAGTAGCAGCATTATAATATACTAAATCATTTTTCCATGAACCATCTGCAAAAGCAACAAGATTCCAATAATTTTCATCGAAAACATCACTACCCATATAAAGTCTTGGGTCATAATTAATTCCAAAAAGGTTTGCAATTGTTGGAGTTAAATTAACATAAGATGTATATTTATCTACTACTTCTGGTTCTATTTCACTGTTATAAATTACAAGTGGTGTTTTTTCTCTTTCGTAGTCATTTAAATCGTAATCTAATACTTGATTAATAGTTGTATCTTTAAGCCCATATGGATAATGGTCTCCGAATAAAACTATTACTGTATCATCTAAAATACCAGCACTTTCTAAGCGATCAAGCAAAATACCTAAAGCATTATCAAGAGTCTTAAGTTTAGACATATATCTTCTTAAATCATCAGGATAATCTGTTCCTTCAGTAATGCTTAAATATTTATCGCCTTCAACACTTGATTGATTATATGGTTGATGACTAGATACTGTTGTAAGCCATAACATGAAAGGCTCAGTTGTATCACTTAAAGTTATATCCATTGCTACATCCATAAAATCTTCATCGCTTGCCCAGTTTTTATATTCATTAAAATAAGGGATACCTAAATCTTGAACACCATAATATCTACCACTTCCCATATTGGTATGAATGGTATTACGGTAGTAATAATATTCTGTATAATCATGCATACTACTTGTTTTATATCCCGCATTATTAAATAAATTAAATATCGCAGTTGAATATGTATTATCTCGGTAAATGTTTGCGGTACAATTATTTTGAATGGAATATAAACCAGTCATAGCACTAAATTCATTATTACCAGTAGCACAACTATTTCTTGGGGAATAATTATTAGTAAAACTTATTCCTTCACTATACATTTTATAGAAGTTCGGATATAAATCGGGATTGATAAATATCTCATTTACTGATTCCATCATTATAACTATCAAATTCTTACCTTCAAACATACCAGTATGGTCATTATAATCAGTAATTGTATTATTAATCAAATAATTATTTATATTGTTTAAAGATTTATCAGTTTCTTCTTCAATTAATTTTTCCCATAAAGTATCATCAAAAGTTCTATTAGTGTCTTCAAAACTAATATTATCATCAGTTGCATCAAAAACATAAGAATCTGGTGGATCAACATATAATGATTTAATATCTAATAAACCAAAACCAATTACTCCAAATTCATTTATAACTAGACTTGGAACACTAGGATATTGAAATAATTCTTCATTATTTACGGTTTGTAATTCGTTTTGCATAAATTTAGCAGTTAAAGTTCCATTATATACCAAACCAATGACAAACAAAACTAAGACTGTAGAAATAATTCTAATGCCCGGTTCATACTTAATATGAGATTTTAAAACAAATTTTTTATTAAACTTTCTTTCGGTAAATTTATCTAGGAAAATATAATATAAAACTAGCAATATAAATGGTATAAATATAAAGTAGAATTTACCTAAGAATGATAATAAAAATTCTTTAATGTAGGAAGTTACTGCTCCCAATTGACTAGATGTATTAAAAGACATATATACTCCAATAAAGTTATTGAAGCCTAATTGTAAGAAAGAATATATAGTAAATACTAAACTTACTAAGATAATAATAACTTTACTACATGTCTTATTAGTCCAAGACAAAATAAAACTAAGAATCAAGGATATAAAACTTAGCCCTAAGATAATACGAATAAGTGATACATCAAAAACTTGAGAACCACTTATCAAGCGGAAAGTTATTTCTAATAAAAATGTAAATACTAGAATAATCAAAAAATTTTTAATTAAATTATTGTTTAACAGCTTCTTCATGTTCCCTCTTTTCTGCAATTTCTTTAACCGGTTTATAACTCAACCTATAATTATCTAATATACCATATTTTTCTAGATTTTCAAGATGTTTTTTAGTAGGATATCCTTTATGAGATTTAAAACCATATTTAGGATGTTTTCTATCAAGTTCATACATCATAGCATCCCTCGTAACTTTGGCAATAACACTAGCAGCAGCAATTGTTTCTGATAAAGCATCGCCATGTATTATTGCCTTACTATTTTCATAAGGTAGGGGCATTGCATCACTTAATATAAAATCAGGTTTTACATCTAATGCTTCTATAGCTTTTTCCATAGCAAGGCGAGATGCTTCATAAATGTTTATTTCATCAATCGTCTTAGCATCCACTACTCCTATACCATAGCTTATGGCATCACGCTTAATTATATCATAAAATTTATCCCGCTTTTTTTCACTTAATTTTTTTGAATCAGTTAAACCTTCAAGGCTATATCCTACTGGAAGTATTACGGCAGCAGCAACAACTGGACCTACTAAAGGCCCACGACCTACTTCATCAGTTCCCGCAATTAATTTATAACCTTGTTCATATAATTCCCTTTCATATTTTAATAGTCCTGTTTCCACCTGTCAAATGTCACTCCTTTAATACTACCATTTATTACGTCATTATATATTTTGATACTTACTTTTTCATAGTCAACTTCATCATCTTTATAAGCCCCTATTTTCTTAGCAATTTCTAAAAATACTTCATTAGGGTCTTTTGATACTTCTATTTTATATCTCTCTTCTAATATATGCGGATAATAATTTTTTAAGAAAGATACTAAATATCCTCCAATATCTGTCATATTTAATATTTCTGGTTTTATCGTTGCTGTTGCAGCTAACGCAAGTGCTTCTTCATTATCTTCCAACTTTGGCCATAAGATACCTGGAGTATCAAGCAGTAAAAATCCAGAATTAGTTTTTAACCAATTAACTTGTTTAGTTACCCCCGGTTTATTACCAACATTAGCAACCTTTCTACCTGCTAGTTTATTTATAAGTGTACTTTTACCAACATTAGGTATACCGATAACTCCTACTTTTATTTCCTTAGGTTTTAATCCTTGTTGCTTTCTTTTTTCCTGAATTGGTTTCATCATTTCTTTAGTTATATCAATTAATTTTTTATAATCCTGATTATTAGTTAAATCAAGCATTACCACCTTATATCCTTTTTCTTTATAATTGTTCACCCATTTATTAGTAACATTTAAATCGCATAAATCTTTTTTAGTCATGACTAAAATACGTGGTTTATCACGTAATATATCATCTATGTCCTTAATTTTTGATGATGTTGGCATACGAGCATCGATTATTTCATAAATACAATCTATAAGATTCATCCGTTCTTTTAATTCTCTTTTGGTCTTAGCCATATGTCCAGGATACCAGTTAATCCTTCCTTTTTGGAAACCTTTTTCTTCATTTGCCATTACTATCACCCACTTTACTACTTTCTTCCAACAATAAATCAAAATCTGATTTATATAATTTATCTTGTTTTACTCTATATTTTTCAAATTCTGTTAGTGCTTTATCACAGGCTATTTCATGTGATATTTTACCAGCATCTTTCAATATATCTCTATCATCTGATAATAAAAATTTATCAATTCGAGTTGACCAGTCTTCCATTGTCATCGGAATATGTCTTTTAGCTCTAGCTTCTGCCAAATCTAAAAATGCTGAAACTATTAATTCTAATTGTTCTAACTCTCTCTTGCTTAAATAATTCTTTGCTATTACCACATCAGTTTCTAATATTTTCCCATTAGGAGAATTCTTCCAATTTGTAAGTCCCATATGTTCTTTCTTTGAATCTGCTCTATTGTATATAATTTCAGCTGCAGTTTGATGAGATACTGCATAATGCATTTTATTTTGTACTTTCTTAAAAAATTTAATTGTAGTAGGAGATTTAGAATCATAGTCTACACTAGTCGCATAAATATCAGTGATTTTTTGATAGAATCTTCTTTCAGATAACCTTATTTCTCTAATCTCTGCGAGTAAAGAATCATAATAGTCTTCATCAAAGAAAGCACCATTTGCCATTCTCTTTTTATCAATAATATAACCTTTTTTTGAAAATTCTTTTAAAATATGAGTAGCCCATCTTCTAAATTGAATTGCTCTATCAGAATTGACCCTATATCCAACAGAAATAACAGCATCTAAATTATAGTATAGTATCTTTCTTTTTACTTCCCTATTTCCTTCTTTTTGAACTACCGAGAATTCCTCGGCAGTTGAATTTCG
>DVHV01000159.1 GCA_018711775.1 Candidatus Onthocola stercoravium
CTATGATATAGAAGAAATAACTATGAATAAGATTGACGAAGAAATAGAATATAGTCCATTTCAAATGTTAGCATTTTGCATTGGTTGGATGGATTTAGTTTTAGCTTGGGAAGATGAAGAACAAAAAGGAATACAAGAAACATCACTTGCAACAGAATGGAAGTGGAATGATCTAGGTTGGTTATATCAAAGTTTTTATAATAAGTACAATAATTATTCCTTAAATGAATTAATAAATACCTTTAATCAAAAAGTGAAAAGCATAATAGATTTAGTAAATAATTTATCTGTTGAAGAACTATTTGAAGAAGGAAAAAGGAATTGGGCTAAAACGAATGGTAAAGAGTTTAGTGTATGTAGATTAATTCATTTAAACACTATTGCTAATTTTAAAAATTTTAGAGGTAAAATTAGAAAGTGGAAAAAGAATAACAAATAACTACGAATTACAATAAATCGCTAGGAATGGAGGAATAATAAATGAACTTTAAAGAATACGGAGACAACAATAAAGATACAATAATGCTATTACATGGTGGTGGTCTTTCTTGGTGGAATTATAGAGAAGAAGCAGAAAAACTAAAAAATAGTTATCATATTATTCTTCCAATATTAGATGGTCATTCGGAAAGTGATAGAAGTTTTACAAGTATAGAAGATAATGCACAAGAAATTGTAGAGTATATAACTAATAATTATAATGGTCATATTAGTTTCATAGGAGGATTATCTTTAGGAGGACAAATTCTTTTAGAAATTTTATCAAGAAAAGAAGATATTTGTGATTATGCTATTGTTGAAAGTGCATTAGCAATTCCTATGAAAGCAACATATAAAATGATTAGACCAACTTTTTCTATGAGTTATGGATTAATATCGAAAAAATGGTTTTCACAAATGCAATTTAAGTCTTTAAAAATAAGAGAAGATTTATTTAGTGAATATTATAGAGATACTTGTAAAATTAGTAAGGAAGATATGATTGCTTTTATGGAAGCAAATTCAAAATATGAAATTAAAGATTCTTTACAAAATGCAGAGGCAAAAGTTGTAGTTGCTGTTGGAGATAAAGAAAGACCAATAATGAAAAAATCAGCAAATAAAATTCATCAGATGATAAATGGTAGTAGATTGTTAATTTTGCCTAATTATTATCATGGAGATTTTAGCATAAATCATCCACAAGAATATGTTGATATGATTAACGAACTTGTTGTTGATAGAAATAAAGAAGCAGAAGGTAAAAAAATTACTGATATTGAAGTAAATATTGAAAATACAGGATTACCATTAAAGCATAAAAATAGAGATAATTCAAAATCTTTAGATGAAAGATAAATTACAATAAGTAGAGTAGGTAATATAGTTGAAATTATCTACTCTTTATTATATAATGCTAACAAAAAATAGTAATTTATAGAGATGATACAATAAAAATTTAATTATAAAAAATTGAAAAAAGAGTTGCATTTTTTAAACTTTTTGCATATAATACTATATAGACGATTATCTATATAGATAAATTTATAAATTGAAAGGAAGTGTAAAAATGGATAAGAAAAGATGTGTCGAAAAAGCTGAAATATTTAAAGTATTATCAGATTCTAACAGATTACAAATAATAGATATGCTTTCTTGTGGCGAAATGTGTGTGTGTAAAATATTAGAAAAATTTAATATAACTCAGCCAACATTATCACACCATTTAAAGGTATTAGCAGATAGTGGAATTGTAACATCAAGGAAAGAGGGAAACTGGAATTACTATAAATTAAATGATAAAAAGATGAATGAAATAATTGAATTTTTACACTTTATTTCAAATGATAAAAAAGATTGCATTTGTAAAAAATAGAAAAAGCACCTTATAATAGGTGTTATATTTTAAAACAGTATATTGATGGTTGTCTATATAGTATTTATAAGAAAGGAGTTTTTTAATGCAGTATATTCAAAATGTATTTAGTTGGCTGAATAGTGTATTTTTAGAAATGAGTTGGCTATCAAACTTGATTACTTGGATTGTAAACAATGTTTTTAGATTGCCAATAAATAATGAAAGTACACTTGGAAAAATTGGTGGTAGCATACAATTTTTTATGTATGATTTTATAAAAATTATGATTCTATTGTGTGTTCTTATTTTTATATTTTCATATATAGAAAGTAAATTTACACCAGAAAAAACAAAACAAATATTAAGTAAGCTAAAAGGTGTAAAAGGTGCAATACTTGGAGCTTTACTTGGAACAATAACGCCATTTTGTAGTTGTTCGAGTATTCCAATTTTCATTAGTTTTGTGAAAGCAAAATTACCTATGGAAGTTACATTTAGTTTTCTTATTTCTTCGCCATTTGTTGATTTAGCATCTACTGTACTTTTAGCATCTATGTTTGGTTGGAAAGTAGCAATAGTTTATGTTGTTGTAGGTGTGTTATTAGCCGTTGTAGGAGGAATAATAATTGGAAAATTAAAATTAGAAAAATATATTGAAAAATATGTTTTTGATACACAGGTTGGAGAAAATAAAGATTTAGAACCAACAAAGAAAGAAAGGTTACAATATGCTAAAGAACAAGTAAAAGATATTTTCATTAATGTATGGAAATATGTTTTATTAGGAGTTGGAATAGGTACATTTATTCATAATTGGATTCCTCAAACAATTATAGAAACAATTTTAGGAGAAGGAAATATATTTGCACCAGTATTAGCAGCAGTCGTTGGAATACCAATGTATGCAGATATATTTGGAACATTACCAATAGCAGAGGCTTTGGTACTTAAAGGAACAGGAATAGGAACAGTATTAACATTTATGATGGGTGTAACTGCTTTATCAGTACCATCTATTGTAATGCTAAGAAATGTAATGAAACCTAAATTACTTGCAATTTTTGTAGGAATTATAGCAATTGGAATTATTTTTATTGGCTATGTATTTAATATATTTTCATTTGTATTAGTTTAAAAAATAGAAAGGAAGAATTTATATGGATATTAAAGTTTTAGAAAGAGCTTGTTGTGGAGGAAAAAAATTACAATCTATTGTAGAAGAAACTGTAAAAGAATTAGGAATAAAAGCAAATATAGAAATTATAGGAGATATGCAACAAATTATGGCATTAGGAATAATGAGAACACCAGCACTTATAATTGATGATAAAGTGGTAGTACAAGGGAGAGTTCCAAAGAAAGATGAAATAAAAAAATTATTTCAAAAATAAATGAATAATAAATTTTATAAAAGCAAGTGATTTGATAATTACTTGCTTTTATGTTATGGTATAATCAAACACACAAATTACAATTTGAAATGGAGTTGGAATACTATGGCTAATGAAAGTAAAAAAGATTTTAATGTAATGATGAACAACAATAAAGATATGCCTAAAATACAAATAGTAGAAGATGAAAAAATAATAAAAAAATATGGTGGAACTAAAATGTTTTTTGCACCACC
>DVHV01000160.1 GCA_018711775.1 Candidatus Onthocola stercoravium
TTTTTTCTTTTAAAAACTCTTCTTTTTCCAATAAATATTCATCATTAACTAACGTAAGTTCTATATTAGGATATGTCCCTATTGTATTTAAACAATCAATTATTATAGCAGTATCAACATTTTTAATAACTAAATAGTTATGATTACTTTTATAAATAAAACTAAGTTCATCAAACAACTCTAACAATTCTAATATATTTTCTTTTAATGCAAATATATTATTATATATATAAGGTTCATCATTTATAGTAGTAATTACAATATTGTCAAATTCAGTTTGACTTTTAAATTTTTCTAAAAGATTTTTAACATTGTTTTCTTCTAAACATTTTAAAATATTTTTAATTGTCAACTTTTTATTTCTTTTTAAATCACCATTACCGACTTCTCGAAAGTCATTTTCAATAACTAAACTATTATGCCAACCACTGCTAAATAAGCATTTTTTTACTCCAAAAGCTACTCCTGAAACTGGAGAAAGATAATTTTCACAAACTGGCATTCCTTTATAAATTCTTTCATCTTGTTTAACAAAAATACTAGAAGCAGGAACATAAATAAAATCCGGATTTAAAAAATATTCAATATCATTACTAACTTTAATATTTTTATCTTTTTCTAAACTAATCAACCGCATTATTGTTTGCTCCATTTCTTTCTTCTAGATATTTATGTAAATCTCTAGCAACATTTTCTGGAATTATTTCACTAAGTTCTTCAATCGAAGCTTCTGCCATTTTTTTAATACTACCATATTTTTTAATAAGATCCTTTTTCCTTATTTTACCAATACCATCAATATTATCTAAAACACTAGCAATACTACCTTTATCTCGCAACTGTTTATGATATGTAATAGTAAATCTATGCACTTCATCTTGAATACGTGTTAAATAATGAAAAATATCACTATCTCGTGGAATATCAATTACTTCCAGTGTATCACCATCGATAAGTTGATTAGTTCGGTGATGGTCATCTTTTTTTAAACCACAAACTTTTATTTTTAAATGAAGCGCATCAAGAATTTCATTACATGCCCTTATTTGGTTTTCTCCACCATCCACTATAATTAAATCTGGCATTTCCGTTTTATCAACCATAGCCCTATAATATCTACGATATATTACCTCTTTCATTGTATTATAATCATCATTTTTATCGACACTTACTTTATATTTACGATATTCTTTTCTAGCAGGCTTTCCATTTTTAAAAACAACCATACCACTTACTGAGTAAGATCCAAACAAATTAGAATTATCAAAAGCATCGATTCTATCTAAAACTGATAGATTCAATAATTCCTTCAAAGATTCATTAGCTCCAACACTACGAGCCTCGTCATTCCGAATAATATTAACTTCTTGTTCTAAACTAATCTTCGCATTAGTTTTAGCCATATCAATTAAATTTTTCTTATTACCTTTCTGAGGTATTATAGCCTTTGTATTTAAAATATTACTAATAACTTCACTATTAAGCCCTTCATCTAATAATATTTCTTTTGGAATTTCATGCCTCGTATAAAAATTTAATATATATGAATTGACTTCATCAAAAACATCACTCATCAAATAAAATTTATCATTATTACCACCGACAATCTTACCATTTCTAATAAATAAAATTTGCACCGAAATAAGTCCTTCATCAAAATAAAAGCCTATAGCATCACGATTAATATAATCGTGCAGTTCAACTTTTTGCTTATCTAAAATCACTTCAATATATTGTAACTCTTTTTTCAGTTCAAGTGCTGCTTCATAATTAAGATTATCACTAAAATTCCTTATTTTTTCCATTATTTTGTCAATTAATATTTTATCATTCCCTTTCAAAAAATCCAAAATATCATTTTCCATTTTAATTAGTTTTTCTTGATCAACATTTTTTTCACAATAACCTAAGCACTCTCCGATATGATAATATAGACATACTTTTTTGGGCATACCCTCACATTTTTTTAAAGGATATAATCTATTAATTAACCCAACTATCTTTCGTGCCGCATAGGCATTAGGATATGGACCAAACAACATTTTTTTATCTTTCTTTTTAATGTTTAAATATCTAGATACTTTAAGCCTTGGATAAGGTTTACTAATATATTCAATATAAGGATAACTTTTATCATCTTTAAGTAAAATATTATATTTGGGATTATACTCTTTTATTAAATTGATTTCTAAAATAAATGCTTCTTGTTCCGTTGAAGTAGTTATGTAAGTAAAATCTACAACTTCACTAACCATTTTAGCAGTTTTACCCGTAACATTTCCCTTAAAATAACTATTAACTCGTTTATACAAGTCTTTAGCTTTACCAACATAAATAATAGTATTATTAATATTACGCATTTGATATGAACCCGGCAAATGAGGTATAGTTTTTAACTTTTCTCTAAGCATTATTTCCCACCACCATCTATTATACTACAAATTTCATTATTTTTACGATATAATATTGCTGGTGATTATATGAATTTAATAAATTCAGGCCAAATAGAAATTAAAAAATCTAAGTTTATTAGTTATTGTTATGAAATAAAGAGCCAGGATGAAGTAAAAATTATTCTCGACAATTTAAAAAAAGAGCATAAAAAAGCTAGACATATTGCCTATGCCTATAAAGTTTTAAATACCGCTGGAAAAAGTGATGATAAAGAACCAACTGGTAGTGCTGGCATGCCTCTTTATAACTTACTTGAAAAAAACAATTTAAACAACACTCTTCTTGTTGTAGTAAGATATTTTGGAGGAACAAAATTAGGCTTTGGCCCATTAACTAGAGCCTATAGCAACGCCGGTATTGAAGCATTAAAAAAATGATCATTCTTCGATCATCTTTTTAATTTCATCTAAATTTTTAAAACCTATTTCTTTCTTTAATTCTTTACCATTTTCAAATAAAATTAATGTTGGTATACTCATAACCCCATATTTAGCAGCTAAATCTGGAAAACTATCGACATTTACTTTTAAAATATCAACAGAATCGATATTTTCAAGTATTGGAGCTAACATTTTACAAGGGCCACACCAATCAGCATAAAAATCTACCAACACTTTATTAGATATTATTTCAAAAAATTGTTCTTTATTTTCTAAATGTTTTACCATAACTAAACCTCCTTAAATAACAACATCATTAGAGAAAGCTATTTTTCCATCGTCAATCAATTTTTGAGCATCTTCTTTAGAAATTATATTATAATAAACTAAAGTATGTAATACTTGAAAATTGACATCTTCTCTATCAGCATTTTCATCCATTTCTTCTAATATTTCATCAATTCTTTCTAATGCTTGAGTACTACTAGCAGCTAGCGAACCAATAATTGGAGTTCTTTCTAATAGGATTATTGAAAACTTACTATCAGCTACCATCGGTTCTGTAGCAGGTATATGAAACAAAATAAATGTTACCATAAATGCCATAATTACACCCTCAATTAAACCAAGTATTCCCCCCAATATTTTTGATGGAATAGCTAAAATCACAGTTATTTCTAGTAATTTTTCAACCAATCCTGCTAAATTGATTATTATACTTAAAACACAATATAATAATATATATATTACTACAAATGAAATTAGTTCATAAATTAAAATATTTATTGAAGTAATTCCATCAAATATTCCTCCAAAATTAAAGAAAGGTAATAAATCCATTAAGAAATTAGCCAAATAATCTTTAAAAACAAATGCTAGCACCAACACAGCACATGTTCCAACTAATTGAACTAAAGTTTTGATAACCCCTTTTTTAAAACCAATAACCCCAAATAGTAAAATAATTAAAATACTTACAACATCAATTAAATTCATATCTATGTCTCCCTATAATAATTATATTATAATTATGATGAAAAATAAAGTCAAATATGATAAAATTTAATCAAGTGAGGTAAAAATATATGACAATAGTTTTTAAAGTAAGTGACAATGTTAAGGAAAAAATGATTAAATATTATCAAGATTTAAGAAGAGATAAAACTCCTCCATATGCCATATTTCAGGCAATGGAAGCCGATACAATAATTACTCTTTATGAATCTGGTAAAGCTATGTTTCAAGGAATTTCTGCTGATATAGATGCTAATATTTGGATTGATTTAGAACGTAAACTAAACAACCGAATCATCGATATCAAAACTGGCAAAGAAAAGAAAGTTACTAAAGAAGCAACACCAAAATATCGTAAATTTGATAAATATAACACTATCGGTTCCGATGAAGTTGGAACTGGAGATTACTTTGGACCAATTGTAGTTACAGCAACATTTGTAAGCAAAGAAGACATTTCTTTTCTATACGAATTAAAAGTAACTGATTCCAAAAAAATAACTGATGAAACCATAAAAAAAATCGCGCCAAAAATTATGGAAAAAATTCCCTACTCTAGTTATATACTAAGCAATCCTGATTATAATAAATTTCATAACAATAATATCAACATGAATAAAATAAAAGCTATATTACACAATAAAGTATTACTTAACATGGTAAATAAAAACTTACCATTC
>DVHV01000020.1 GCA_018711775.1 Candidatus Onthocola stercoravium
TTCTTTCTTAAGTTTATACCAATGAGTACTTTGATACATACTTGTTTGGTTGCTATTTTCTACAAAATCCTCATAAGTTTTTTCATCAATCTTCTTCAGTATCATCATGAGTCTCCTTTGCTTTATAATGTCCCAAAGTTATTATCTTTAAGACTCTATCGATTACCTTTTGACCAAACAAATCTTTGATAATACCCATCTTATACATCAAGAATAGATAGATAGTTGCTCCAACTAAAGCATATATAGCAATATCAATTATTGACCACATCTTTGTTGAAGTATGGAATGGATAAACAATATTTAATAATGAAAGCACTACTAACATTGCAATTAATGCTCCGATAGTCTTAAATAACATTTTCCAAGTTTCACCATAATTTATTCCCTTAATCTTTTTCATAGATGCTAAAACTATAACTATCGCAATTGTATATCCTAAAATAGTAGCAAAAGATGCTCCATAATATGGTGGTAACCCTATTTTATTACAAAGTAACATTAAAGGCACATCCATTAAAGCATTAGTTAAAAATCCTGTAATAACAGCAATATAAACTATTTTATACTTATTAACACTTTGTGCAGTTTGGATAGCAATTAAATAAAAATTACAAAATATAGCAGTTATAATACTTAATTTAAAAACTGTTGGACCATATGCATCTATTCCATAAAATACATTCCATACTGGATATGACAAGAAGGATAAACCAAAAGCTGCTGGAATAGAAATAAACAAGATTATTTGTAAAGCTTTGTTAAATATTTTGTTAACTTTATCATATTTTTTCAAAGTATATGCCGATACAATATTTGGTATTAAACTGACAGTTAATCCAGTAGCAACAGCAGTTACTATCATATTTAATTTATAACCCCATGTTGTAATAACACCCGCAACAAACTCGGCATCAGCCCCACTATAACCAATACTAGAAAGGGTTCTAATAATAAGTGACATATCAACTGTATTATATATATTTACTGTCAAATTAATAATTACAAATGGTATAGCATAAGAACATATCTTTTTTAATATTTCCTTATTAGAAATATTATCTCGTTCTAATTTCCTATCCAAACTCAATTGCTTCTTGTGGGTAAAAATCTTTCTAGCAATATAGATTATTGCAGCCAGACCACCGACGAATGCTCCAGCAACAGCAACAGCTACACCTAAAGAAACAGACTTATGTAAAATTTTAATTATAAAGAAACTTCCAAATATAATAACTAAAATTCTTACAATTTGTTCTATCATTTGACTCATCGATGACGGTTTTATATATTTATGTCCTTGTAAATATCCTCGAGCCACACTTAAAAATGGAATTATTAACACCGCAAATGATACGACGAATATTACTAAAGTAATATCTTCAAGAGTATTACCACCAGTCATATCCCCAACAATAAGTTTAGCAATCGTTTCTGAAAAGAAAATCAAAACTAAAAAACATAACGCTGATAAAATACTTACAATAAATATTCCAATTTTAAAAGATCTAACTTTTGCCTCACGCATTCCTTGAGATTCATATTCACTAACAATTTTACTCATCGCTGTTGGAATACCCGCTGAAGAGATACTTAAAAAAATCATATAAATATTATAAGCATAACTATATAAAGAACTTCCTTGACTTCCAATAATTGAATAGAAAGGAATTACATAAAGCATTCCCAAAATTTTTGTAAAAACAATTGCTAATGTCGCAATTATTGTACCTTCAACAAATGAATTTTTCTTCATGTTAATCATCCCTTAACATTAAATATTTTACCAAAATATTTACAATATAACAAGTAAAGCCATTTTCATAAACATTTATCCATGATATAATAATAATGGTGATTTTATGATACTAGCAAGTATAATTCTTTTACTTATAATTATTGTAGGAATTTTTGCTATTGCTTATGTAATAACTTACAATAATTTAGTAAATTATAAGATAAAAATAGAAAAAGCCGAAGGAATCATCGATGAAAACCTTCGCCAAAAATATGATTTAATTGCCAAAATGAACATAGCAATTAAAAAAGTAGTTACTAAAAAAGATTATTTAAAAGATTACATTGATTTAAAAGATAAACGTATTAGTAACTATGAACTTGACAGGAAATTAACAGAAGCAATGAATATTATCTTAGAAGTCAAAAACGATTATAGTGAATTAGATACCAAAGAATTCAAAAAAGATTTACAAGAAATTAATGAAATAAATGAAACTTTAATATCTTGTAAAACTTATTACAATAAAAATACGACGGAATTAAATCAAATAATTCGTAAATTTCCGTCGAATATTGTTGCCAAAATTCATAGATATAAGATTAAACCATTCTTTGATGGCAAAAATATGCAAGATGCTGTCATCGATGACTTTAAATTATAGCGACCAATCAATTGGTTGCATTTTTTTACTAATTAAAAAGTCATTAGTTTTTGAAAAAGGTTTACTTCCAAAAAATCCTGAATAAGCCGAAAAAGGCGATGGGTGCGGACTTATGATTATATAATGATTAGGGTTAGTAATTAATTTAGCCTTTTCTTTTGCAAAATTTCCCCACAAGATGAACACTACTGGTTCATCTTTTTTATTAAGTAATTTTATTATGTAGTCAGTCATCGGTTCCCATCCTAGATTTCTATGACTAGCAGCCTTATCTTTTTCTACCGTCAAAACGGCATTGAGCATCAAAACCCCTTGTTTAGCCCAACCAGTTAAATCGCCATCAGTCCGCGGCGGAATACCTAAATCACTTTCCAATTCCTTATAAATATTTTGTAACGACGGCGGCAATTTAACTCCTTTTTGCACACTAAACGAAAGTCCATGAGCCTGATGTTCTCCATGATATGGATCTTGCCCTACAATCACTACTTTTGTATCTTTATAACTAGTTAATTTCAAAGCATTGAATATATAATCTTTCGGTGGATAAATTGTTTTTTTATCATATTCGGCCATAATCATTTTATAAAATTTTTGAAACCCTAGACTGTTCCAAATAACATCTAACTTTTGATCCCAATCATTACCTATCATATTACTACTCCTTTAAAGCCACATTACAAGCATGCATTACATCATCTAAAGACTCACCAGCAATTAAAAACCTACTATTATGACAAAATGTTAAATAATCTGGCAATTCTTCCGTCCACTTTTTAGGGAAAGCCTTTTTCAATTCTATAGTATCTGGACTTATCGTAACTGCTTGAGCAATATATCCACCACGATTTGAAGGATGTATTACATATTTAGCATCCGTTCCTGGCAAAGTATCCTTAAAATGCAAATATTTATCTAAAACTATTATTTCTTTATTTATAGACCTATCATATATTTCTTTTACTAATTTCTCTTCTTCCAAATGTGCTTGTTCTTTTTTAATCAATCTAATTAATATACTTTCAGCAATATTTACTGCTTCATTAAAATCCTTATCAGCATCAGTCTCATCTCCAACCGGATTAAATGCTGCTATTGCTAAACATAAAGAATCAGCCTTTCCAGTATTATCTGATAAATCCTAAATATTCAATTAAACTTTTATCAATTTTTTTATAAACATAATCACCATACACTTCTCGAGCAAATACTCGCCACAATTTTCCAAATGCCGCATAGGGAATACCATTTTCTCTCAATTCATTGTCACTACTATGATGATCAAATTCTCCCAAACCTATATCATAAACAATTCCATCAAAACCATCTGGAACTTCATTACTTCTAATAATTTCTATCTCCGGATTTATGATTTTAATAAAAGCCGTAGCAAATACATCATCAGCATGAAATATCCCGCTATGAGTTAACCCATATTTACACTTTTTCAAATCATCCAACTTCATTATTTCACCTACTTATGATAAGTCTCATTATGTATTATTTTAAATGCCCGATATATTTGTTCTAATAAAATTCCCCGAAATAAACCATGAGGAAAAGTCAAATCTGAAAAACTTATAATCTTATTACATTTATTTAATATTTCTTCATTTAAACCATCCGAAGGGCCAATTATAAAAGTTATATTACTATTGATAACTAATGTTTTATCCACAAAGTTAGCAAATTCCTCACTAGATAATTTTTCTCCTCGAAGGTCTAATGCAACATTATAATCTTTCATATTAATCATGCTATTTAAATTAGTTATTTCTTTTGTATATATCGGATCATCTTTTAATTCAATGATTTCAATTTTCATATATTTACTAATTCTTTTTTCATAATCATCAATTAAATCTTTAAGATACTTTTCTTTTATCTTCCCTACACATAATATTTTTATCATACTTCAATCACTTTCGTTATTTCATTTTGTCTCGCACAAACTATATTATGAAAATCAATACCATATTCCATAAATGTATTATTAATTGTTTCCAATGCTATATCTTCTAAATTATTAGTTTCACTTAAGTGAATTAACACAATAACTTTTGTCTTATCACCAATAAGTTTTGTAAGATAAAATGCCGCAGCTTTATTAGATAAATGTCCATCATCACTTAAAACCCTTTTTTTAAGCCATGCCGGATAAGGACCATGTTGTAACAATTCAATATCATGATTACTTTCAAATAAATAAACATCTAAATTTTTTAATAATTTAAAATTCTTAGTATTAATATATCCTGTATCTGTAATATATCCAACTTTTAAACCATTTTCTTCAATCACAAAATTTCTAGAATCGATTGCATCATGACTAGATCTAAACGAAGTTATTTTAACATCTTCTATCATTAACTCATCCTCACATACTAATATGTGAGGATAATCATTCAAATCTTCAATGGCATATAATTGTTTTTCACTTAATATAACTGTTGCTTCTGTTTTACTAATGAGTGTTTTTAGTGCTGATATATGATCAGTATGATCATGACTAATTATTACATAATCAATAGTTTTAATATCAACACCAATACTCTTTAAAGCATCATTTATATACTTATAGTTACGTCCCGCATCAAGCAAAAATCTTTTATTTTTGGTTTCCAAATAAGTAACATTACCCTTAGAACCACTTGATAATACTGCTATTCTCATCGTATACCTTGATAAATTGTCGTAAGTGGATTAACTGATTGTGAGCTTCCACCTGCAAATGGTTCTCCAATATATATACCTAAATGCAAATGCGTACCAGTTGCATAACCACTATGTCCCATATATGCAATTACTTGGCCTTTTTTAACAGTCTGTCCTTCTCTAGCATTAAATCCACTTAAATGCAAGTATGCTGAATATACATTATTATCGTGTTGAACAACAACATAATTACCATTTGACCATTGATAACAAGATGAACACGCTGGCGAGACATTTACAACTACACCATCTGCAATTGCATAAATTGGTGAACCATAACCTGTACCTGAAATATCGATACCTTCATGCAAACGTCCCCAACGCATACTATATCTACTTGTAATAACATATGGTGAATTAGTTGGCCAACCCCAGTCACCTGGAAGTTCAACATAACTACCTGATACTCCACTAGAATATGAAGGTCCAACAGTTGTAATTTGATTAACAACATCACGAATTGTAACTGACTCAATAATTTCTATTTCTGATGATTGTTCTCCATTTGTTACTGTAAACGTTTCATGGTTCAATGTTAAACCTGTAACACCAGCTTGAGTAATTTCCGAATAGCCTCTTTCCTTAGTTTTATCTACTACTGTTTGCGTAGAATATGGTTGTTCTGATTGTTCTATTCTATAAACATTATATACAAATGTAATAATTGGATCCAACAATGTAACATTTACAGTATCACCAATTCTAAGCATAACATTTTCACTACGATAATTAGGATTAGCAATTAAAAATTCTTGAGGATTTAATTTAAACTCATCACTAACACTTTCGATGGTATCTCCAACTTGTACTGTATAACTATCCATCTCTGCATCTGGACCAAACAACAATAATTGAGACAACTCAGCAGCATCTGTATATATTTTTTCATTAACACTAATATAAGCTTCTTTTATCGTAATAGTTTCTTGAAAATACATATTATTAATGATTTCTCCAATATCAGTTAAATCAGCAATTTTTCCAGTCATATATGCATTTAAATCCTCTTCAGAAACAAAAGCCAATATATAATTTCTAATTGCTTCTTCAAAAACGCTTTTATTTAATACATTAATAGTATAATTTTCCGGAACTTCTTCCTCTTCATAATAATCATTTTCATCATATTTAATTGTTATTTGATACCCTTTAACTGTAAAATCATCACGTTCTTCAATCATATTATATATATCAGTTGCAGTTGAAAAGTCATCACTATAAGTATTTACTGCAACAATTTTAAATACATTCGGAGGATATACACTATCCACATCATATTCTCTTTTTATTTCTTGTTGTTCATTATTTATTAAATCATATAATTCTTGATCATCTTCAATAAGCCCAATAACTTCTCCATTTAAATATACTTGATAGGCAGTACCAGCATAATTAATTTCTGTATCCATATTCCTATCAACAAAATAAAGTACTATAACAATTACAGATAATATAGCAGTTATTATAATATCTCTTGTTTTCATTGTTCATCTCCATTTACTTTTAATTGACTCTTAAAACTAAGCATATTAAGTTCAAATAAAAGATTAACTGTTCCAAGCCCACCCTTACGATGTTTAGCAATAATAAGTTCAGCTGGAACTATTTTTTGATTAAAATCTTTTGCTTTTTCATAATAATCTTTTCTATTTATAAATAAAACCATATCGGCATCTTGTTCCAAAGATCCAGATTCTCTTAAGTCCGCTAGCATCGGTTGATTACTTTCTCTTTTTTCAGCACTACGAGAAAGTTGTGACAACGCAATAACTGGCACATCTAATTCCAACGCCATAGTTTTTAACGCACGAGAAATTTCTGATACTTCTACTTGTCTAGATTCTACTCTTCTATTACCACTACTAACAAGTTGAAGATAGTCGATTACTACCAAACCTAAACCAGTTTCACTATTAGCCAGTCTCCGACATTTAGCTCTAATTTCTTGTGCAGTAACTCCTGCATTATCTTCTATATAAATGTTAGTATCCGCAAGTTGACTCATCGCTTCATTATATCTTTTCCAATCCTTTTCTTGCATATTACCTGTTTGAAGTTTATATGAATCAATTTGACCAATCGATGCTATCATACGATTAATAAGCATATCGGCAGACATTTCTAAATTAAATATAGCAACAGCCTTTTTCGTATGCATCGCTGCATAACTAGCCATATTTAATGCTAGTGCAGTTTTCCCCATACCAGGACGAGCAGCCAAAATAATCATTTCACCGCCTTGTAAACCAGTCGTAATACGATCAAAATCCGGAAACCCGGTTTCAAGTCCTGTAATAGTTCTTTTATTCTTAGCCAGTTCTTCTAATTTAGCTTGTGCTCTTCTTAAAATTTCTTGAATTGGCACAAAATCACCAACAGTTCTTGCTCTTACTACATTAAGGATATTTTTTTCAGCATTATCAAGTAAACTAGTTACATCTTCATCATCATAGGTATTATTGATTATATCTGTTGCAGTTTCAATTAAATTTCTTCTTACTGCATAATCTTTAACAATCTTAATATAAAAGTCCAAATTTGCGCTAGTTACTACTGAATCAATTACTTCCGATAAATAGTCTAAACCAACACTATTTAACTTTTTATCTTTATCAAGTTCATTTTTGATTGTTGTTATATCAATTGGAATTTTATTATCATGTAGATTCTTTATGGCATTAAAAATATGCCTATTTCGCTCATCAAAGAACATATCAACAGTTACTTCTTCAACTATTTTGTTAACATCATATTCGTTGATAAAAGCAACACCCAAAACACTCATTTCTGCTTCCAGATTCTGAGGCATTTTTCTTGCCATAAGCCCTCCTTATTTATTTTACTAAACTAATTCTCAAATTAAATTTTACTTTCTTATGCAATTCTACTTCCACATTAGTAATACCAAGTACACTAATCGCATCACTTATTTTAATACATTTTTTATCAATTTTATAACCCATTTCTTTCAACTTATCACTAATTTGCTTACTAGAAACAGTACCAAATACTTTATCATCTTTACCAGTTTTAACTTTAAATTCAATTACTTTATCATCTAATTTTTTCTTAATTTCGTTATATTCATCCACTAATTTTTGTTCTTCTTTTTCTCTTACATCAATTTCTTGATCCAATATTTCTTTACTTCTTTTCGTATATGGAACTGCTAAGCCATTTTTAATTAAAAAGTTATTAGCATATCCATCACTTACATCTATTATAGCATCTTTTTTGCCTTTTCCTTTAACATCCTTAAGTAATATTACTTTCATTAGTTACCTCCTTAAGCACTAATATTATACCATTTTTACTATAATTAGTAAAATGAAAATACTGTGTCAAACTCTAACACAGTTACTTACTTCCTATTAAATTATCTTTTTCATATTGATAATTCAAAGAATTATTCCCACTAACAATACTTTTACCTAATTTATTTTCCAAATCTTTTCTTGTATTATCAGCAATACTTCCTCCAATATTTGCTATTTTTTTATTAGCATCCATGCCATAAGGTTTATACTCTTTAACAAGTTCCCTAGTTGCCAGTTCTCCCAAATCAGTAAGAGCCACTTCCAAATCAGTCATGTTATCTCTTAATGATTCTTTTCTTAAGCCTTTAAAATCTTTATATTCTCTTGCAGTCATCCCCGACCATGCTTTATATATTTCGTTAGTTAATACTGCATACTCATATTCTTCAGTTATACCACCTTTTTTCCATACATCAGTAAGTTTATTTCTGTTAATAATTGCTTTAATCCTTCTTTCAATCCATGCATCATCATAACCACGATTGCGATAATAATTTATTGCTCGCCGCATAGCAATTTCCGGATCAAATACTTCATCAATCCTCTCACTACCTAAATTTGCTAACCATAACTTGAATGGTTCGGCTTTTGGGCTAGGAACCGACTCAATAAGTCTTAAAATTCCTTTAGTATCCAAAGTATCAGTAGCATACATCTTCCCATCTTTTGTTGACCTCATTTTCAGTTGTCGACATTTTGTCGACAACTCACTTTTTTCTTCTTCCGTCATTCTTATTTTTAACTTATACCAATAATCCCTAGGATTGACACTATCGGTTAATGCACCAATTACATCAACAACACTAAAATAATAATCTTCTTGTTCACTATCCCAAATGCTTCTAATTTCACTACCTTCAAATAAATTTGATATTGTTTTTAATTTTTCCTCTTTCATTTCTAATACCTCCTTGTAGAATAAACAATATACATATAAAAATTTACAACATAAAATACTTATATATATTGAGATACATCCTCAATTTCCTTTTTTTAAATGAGATTTTTATAAAAATGTTAATAAGCCTCTTTTTTACTTATTCAATTAATTCCTTATCGACATATCTATAAGGTAGAGCATTTTCTTTAGATATAGCACTTTCATTTACTTCACATTCATAAACTTTTCTTGTCTCCCTAGCAACACTACCGCCACGTTTAACAACTTCCAAATTTTTCATGAGTCCTTGCGGATTTTCTTTCCTAGCAATATCTCTAGTTGCTATTTCACCAACATTAGTTAAAGCAACTTCAATATCTGTCATGTTATCTCTTAATGACTCTTTTCTTAAGCCCTTAAAATCTTTATATTCTCTTGCGGTCATCCCCGACCACGTCTTATAAATTTCATTTGTAAGCATAGCATATTCAACCGGTTTACTAATACCTCCTTCTTTCCATATATCAGTTAATTAAATCTATCAACTATTGCTGCTAACCTAATTTTAATCCAATCATCACTATAACCTTTAGCCCTATAATACTCAACTGCTCTGTTAATTGCAATTTCTGGATCAAACACTTCAACAATTCTCTCACTACCTAAATTGGCAAGCCACATCTTAAATGGCTCAGCCTTTGGACTAGGAATAGACTCAATAAGTCTTAAAATACCCTTAGTATCTAAAACATAGGTATCTCTTAATTTTCCGTCTTTAGCTATCATTTTCAACTGGTTAGTATTACTAACCAGTTCACTTCCCTCATCAATCAACTTTCCCTTTAACCACTTCCAATAATTTCTAGCCTTTGAATATTCATTATCAGTTAATATTGCAATTACATCAACAACACTAAAATAATACTCTTCCTTTTCACTATTCCAAACACTCCTTACCTCTTTACCTTCAAATAGATTTGTTATTGTTTTTAATTTTTCCTCTTTCATTTCTAATACCTCCTTATAAAATAAACAATATGCCTATAAAAAATTACAACATAAAAATCACATCTATCTATATATATTGATAAAGGTAGTTAATTTCCTTTTTTATTTTGAATATTTTTACAAAATTATTAAAAATAAAAATGTTGACAACACCTAGGTTATCAACAAAAATTATATATTAATTAATATTATATTATTCAATTTATTCAAAAGAATATCATAAATACTAACTCTTGTTTAGCCCCTGAAAAAATTAAATGGATAATCGGATTGAATCAGATATGGTCCCAGTTCCCCTATTATATATTACATTAGCATTTAGATATAAGCAAGGTCTAGCAGAAAGATGCATACCAAAGCCATCAGCAATCATAACAGAACCATTTTCAGCCACCATTGCCCAAGCTCCAGTATCCCGATAAAAGATAAAAATATTAGCCTCGTCTATATTATCAATTAAAGTCCATTCGTTTAATCCCATATACATCCAATTATTATTTCTATTAGTATCATTATTGTAGTTATTCATTGTTGTATTCCAATTTTCTGGGCTTGCCGCAAATCCATAATCGCTAATAAACATTAACCCAAATTTAGTTGAATGGTTATAATTAGCATTTCTATATTTATTTTCATATTCCGTTACTATTTTGGGAATGTTATTTTTTTGACTAAGACTATTATCAAAACGAACACCGCCATAACGAAAAGGCCACTCATTATCAAAAAGTAGATTTAAATACTGTTCACTAAAATTTATTTCAAAACTTTCAAATAAAGACTCAAAAGGGTCCAATATAAAATATCCAGTCGGGCTAACATCAAAAAGAGGAGGCTTGTCAAAACCAGTTTCCGCATAATAATTATCCCATTCTTCTTGAGTTACTACGAACTGCATCCGAAAAGCATCAATTTCTAGTAATTGCCCTTTATATGTTTTCATATCAGATATATCATGAGTGTGAACAACGTCACTATCTGCTATATCAACAACATAATCAAACGTCATCATTCCGTTATGAATAAAGTCCGCCTTTATTAACTTAGTATAATATTGCCCCGAAATATCAAAAGTTCCAATTATTCTATATAAATTATCATATGGACACTCTTCAGCATCACTTCCAAAACATACATAGTTATTTGGGTTTGCTCCACTATATCTATACGAATTATCCCCCGCTTCTAAAGATGCATAAGAACCAACTCCATCATGATAGTACAATCCTCCAGTACCCTCACCATATGTTGCATAATATTTTTGTATACAATCATTCAAATTATTTCCGTTAGCACATACATCAGCCAGTGTTCTTTCAACATAAACATCAAAATAAACATAGCACTTATCAGATTTATTTGCTTGCATTAATATTCTTTTATTTTCATCATCCCAAGTAAGTGTGCTACCATTTTCACAACTAGATAAATTGGCATTAAAAACATATCCCTCCTGTGGCCAAGATGTATCGCTTGAAACAACATACTCGCCACTATTTGCTTCAGTTTCATACATCATGGTTAAGGCATTAGTATTTACTTTTTGATTACTACTTCTACTTTCTAATACATATTTATCACTATCTAAACGACAATAAAAATATACTCCTATAATAATTGTTAGTAACACACTACTTATCAACACTAATTTTTTCATACACCCTCCATATATGCAAATGCATATATTACAAAACAATTATATATCCGTTTGCATATAAAGTCAATATATTCATTTGCATATATGAGAAACTATTTTTAGGTGAATATAATGAATATTAATATAAGTAGAATTAAAGAAATACGAGAAGATAGAGATTTATATCAAAGTGATATTGCAAAGGTCTTAAACATTACTCAAAGTCAATATAGCCTATATGAAAATGGAATAAGATTAATTCCAATGGATAAACTAGCAATGCTTGCAAAATACTATAATACCTCAGTAGATTACTTAATCGGTCTAACCGATGAAAGAAAACCTTATCCTAAATCTATAATCAAATAAATGGCATTCCTAAAATACAAAATTGACAAATGAATAATAATGTAATCAAGTTGCATATAAAATAAGTGAAGAAAATCACAAAAGAGAGTTGATTCATATAAATATAATAAAAACAACTATCCTAAATATGTCATATCAACTGATACCTTAGATTTATCAGAAAATGGAATGATCCACAAAAACATAATTGATTGGCTATTAGAAAAAAAATATAGACTTTCATCTATATTATTTTACATATGGTATTAAAGCCATAAATCTTGCATATTTAACTTGTTGTGCAATATGTCTTTGATGTTTAGCACAAGCACCAGTCATACGACGAGGTAATATTTTACCTTTATCATTAATATATTTATTAATAATCATAACATCTTTATAA
>DVHV01000161.1 GCA_018711775.1 Candidatus Onthocola stercoravium
TTCCACTTCCTTCATTTACTACTCGGTATTATACGTGCTATGTCTATTTTGATGTAATACCTACTTTTGCTAACTATATCATAAATAATGTATACACAGGAACTGATGGCGAAAATAATTTATATTTACATGATGGATTAGGAAGTTATACCAATGCAGATCAAGAAGCTGGAGATAATTCATATAGATATAGTGGAGCAAATCCAAATAACTATGTATGCTTTGGAAGTGATGAGGCAACGTGTCCAAATGATAATTTATATAGAATAATTGGGATTTTTGGAGACCAAGTTAAGTTGATAAAATCGACAAGCATAGGTGATTATGCGTGGGATAGCGGAAATAGTAATACATGGGATGCAAGTACAAAACCTGATATATATACAACTCTAAATGTAACTTACTATAATACATTAGAAAGTGAATGGCAAAATAAAATAGCAAATGTAACTTGGGAAGTCGGAGGTGTGACTTGGAATCGTACATATATCGCAAAAGATTATTATGATTTAGAAGTAGGAAGTGGTCAAACAGGATATGTAGAAACAATGAAAATAGGGTTAATGTATGCAAGTGATTATGGATATGCAGCAGATCCAAGTTGTTGGACAAAATCTTTAAGTAGCAATGGTTATGGATTAGACAATTGGTTATATCTCTCTAATTATGCGTGGCTTATTTCACCTTCTTCAAGTAGTGACTCTTACGGTTCTGCATATAATACAGGTTCAAGTTTTGGAGAGGGAGGCTTGTCTACTTCATACGTTGTTTCTACCGATGCAGTTTATCCAACATTTTATTTATTATCTTCAATTACACTTTCTAGTGGAACAGGAACAGAATCAGCCCCTTACCGAATTGCCTAAACAAATAAATACCTTTAACATTCTAAATGACAAACCCTAAAAATGATGTTATAATTAATATATTGAAAGAATTAAAAGAGGTTTACTATGAAAACAAATGTTAAAGATATTAAAACAAATGTTGTATTAGCATTTATAATCTTATTACTATTATTTACTATATGTTTAGTATTATATTCCAAATGGAATAATGAAAAAATAGATGTAAATACTAATATTAATTTTGAAGGTGGAAATGACCTATTAAGTCAAGAATTACAAAATATTATTCCTTACGTAACCACTAATAATCCAGGATATTTAATGGCTTACCAAGATAAATATGTAACTCTTAAACAAATAGATAATGATATCTTACTAACTAAAGGATATTTTCATCATCAAGAAAATACTTTTAACTCTGGTATGATGATTAACAGTTTATATGAACTATACGGTAGTGAAGTATTTATTGTAAATAATAATTTTAATGTAAATGGTAAAAATGATTGTACATATGATAATTACACTTATACATGTACTACATTAGAATATGAAGGAACACTTTATAAAGCAGATAGAGACATAGTAAATGTGAATATTAATGATAATAAGTTGTCATTAATTGAAAATATATTGTTTTATAGTGAAGAAACAATTCAAGGAGTAACATATTATCGTATTTATAATAATGGATTATATGTAACAAGTACATTAACAATTACTAGTAATGACTTGAAAAAAGCTAATGTATCATTTGATAATTATATTTCTAATAATTTAAGTGATAGTAGAGTAACATATCAAAGTGATTTTGTAATTAATGAAAATAATTATAATTGGATTGGAACAGGGATTATATGAAAGTAACAAAATATCATTTTATAATAAGTATATTGATAATTGCAGTAATATCTATTGCTGCTTTTTTGGGAATATGGCTAGGTAATGGAGCAAAATGGTATCGAACTATTGCTGAGGGAATAATTATTCGTGATGATAACAAAGAACATGAATCAGAATTATTAACAGCATATACTGAATATACTGATCTTTTAAGTGATTTAGGTATTTCAAGAGATGTTTTTTTAACTGCTGGTAATTTTGATGATTACGATTATATTGTTGATTATATTTATTACGATGAGGATCTTCAAATAGAAGAAATAAGTTTGCAAATAACTGAAGAAGGAACAGTTATTGAGTATGAAGTAAATAAAGAAGTAACAGATAGTGATGAAATATTAATATATTTTATTCGGATTGATAAAGGTCAAATAAGTGATTATCAATTTGCTAGAAGAGAATTTAAAGTAAATTAATCTTTTACTTTTTTTTTGGCTATGTTATAATTGTTATAGCATAGGAGAGATAAAAATGTTTGGAAGAATAGTTTATATTGGGGATAGTGAAGCCCATGTTGAAAATTTGCAAAAAGAGGCTAGTGCAGCTGATTTAATGAATATGAATGTTATTTTTGAAGATAACAATCAGAGAATTTTAGGAGAAGTTTCTGAATTAGGTAGCGAAGTAATAAAAATTAGATTTTTGGGAGAATATATAAATGGTAAGTATGTTAATGGGGTTTTAAGAAAACCACTTCTTACAAGCAAAATTAGAATGATAAATTCTGAAGAACTAATGGAATTAGTGGGTACTTATGATGCTTCCAGCTTTATTTTAGGAGAAAGTGCTATTTATAAAGGTTTTAATATATGTCCTAATATTAATAGTTTATTTTCTAATCATTTAGCGATATTTGGTAATTCAGGTTCTGGTAAATCTTGCGGAGTTGCTAGAATTATTCAAAATATATTTAATAATAAATATTCAGTTCAATATAATGCTAATTTGTTTATATTTGATTCATTCGGTGAATATAAAAATGCTTTTGGTAGACTTAATGAAATAAATCCTAATTATAGTTATAAATTTATAACAACTAATCCAACAGATTCAACTGATATTGAATTAAAAATTCCGGTAAGTTTACTAGAACTTGATGATATGGCATTGCTACTTCAAGCATCTAACCATGCACAATTGCCTATAATTGAACATACTATAAAACTTGCTAAAATTTTTTCAACCGATTCTGAGGAAGCTCGGGCTTATAAAAATCATTTGATAGCTAAGGCTCTACTTGCTGTACTTTTTAGTAATGAAACGGTAGCAAGTAAGAAAAATGAAATTTTTACAATAATTGAAGTATGTAATACACCAGAGTTTAATTTTGATTCTGTAATTCCTGGGTTAGGATATACTAGAACTTTTAGTGAATGTTTTGAAATTGATTCTAATGGTAATTTTGGAGAATCTGTTCTTATCACAAATTATATTTTAGGTAAAATAAATGATGATTTAGATTCTATTAAAGCTCCAGAAACTGCTAGTTATTCATTAAAAGATTTTGCTAGAGCAATGGAATTTACATTAATTAGTGAAGGGTTTCAACATAATCAAAATTTGCATGATGATGCTGTAATACTTAGAGTCCGTCTTAATTCAATAATTAATAGTAAAATGAACAATTACTTTTCTGGTGAATATATACCTGTTAAGGATTATATTTCTTCACTTGTAGCTATGGGAGAAAGAAAAGCTCAAATAATAAATATTAATTTAGAAGATATTGATGATACATTTGCTAAAGTATTTGTTAAAATTATTTCGCGTTTAATATTTGATTTTTCTAAAGAAAGTAAAGAAAGAGCAAAAATTCCTTTTCATCTATTTTTGGAAGAAGCCCATAGATATATTCAAAAAGATAATGATACTTTCTTACTAGGCTACAATATATTTGACCGGATTGCTAAAGAAGGAAGAAAATACGGGGTAATACTTGATATTATTAGTCAAAGACCGGTGGAAATATCTGATACCGTTATAGCTCAATGTAATAATTTCTTAATATTTAAGATGACACACCCACTTGATATTAAATATATTGGAGAAATGCTTCCAAATATTTCAGCGGATATTTTAGATAAGCAAAAGGTATTACAGCCAGGAAATTGTGTATGCTTTGGTGGAGCATTCAAAATACCGATGATTGTTAAAATGGAAATGCCTAATCCAATGCCATTTAGTAGTAACTGTGATGTATCTGGCTGTTGGAAATTACAAGTAAATGGTAATATTCCAAGAATTATTGGATCTAATGGAAATACTCAAGATCCAATAAGTACTGTTGATAATACTTCACAAGATATACCAAATATTGAAGGTCTAGCTGATACTCCAATGTCTACAGATCCAGAAATAATAGTTGCTTAAGATACTTTAGAGTATCTTTTTTTTGCTTTCGTGTTATTCTATATTAGGTGGGTATGCATATAAAGTAATAAAAAGATGGAAAGATGAACGATTACAAGAAAAATTAATCGAAATGTTTTCTTCTAACAATTATAAGGATTTAAACAAAGATAATAAGAATTGTGTTTGTAAAAAACTTAGTATTATGGCTACTAGTGATAATGCTGAAGAACAAATAGACACATTTTTAGAAGGCTTTTACTGGATTCCTCAAGGTATTGCGGATTCTAAATTTTCAAATTATTTTAATGCTTTTTTAGAACACTCAGAGTTAGGTGAGTCTATTTGGAATATTATGTATACTGCAGATGAACTTGAAAAAAGTGAAGAAGATGTAGGAAAGTGGTTAAATATTTGTTCTAAGTTATATGTTAGTGATAAAGTTCACCTTGTAACATTTTATTATATTGTTTTAAATGATGATTTAATGACGTATGGTGAACTTTATAAAGTAATAAATGGTATATTAGCAAGTGAATTGCCTAAGAATGAATTAATTGATGATATACACTATTTATTATATTACCTCGATTTTAATACAGCAATGAACGTAATCCTAGCATTATTTAAAATGCCAAGTAAAAAGCATTATGATTTAATCAGGAGCATTATATATCAAGATGAAATTTTATTTAGCGATAGATTAAACGATTATATTGACAGAGTAATTAAAACACCTGAATATAAGTTAGAAGAATTAGAACATGATATAGAAAATGAAGTTATTTATGAAGAAATGCCATTTAGCGAGGCTGCAATCGAATATAATGAGGAAGCAATGGAATATTTAGATAATAATAGTGGAGTAAAATCGATAACTCTAGTAAAAAAACCTGTAAGTAAAAAGAGGGATAAATACAAAATATAAGCAACTCATTTTTGGCTTAAATAAGCCAAAAAGCATGGCTTTTGCTCTTCCAAATTTGCAATTTTTAGTATTTTGTGCTATAATTATGAGCATACTTGAAATAAGGAGAGTATAATAAATATATGAAAGATTATATAATAAGTAATAAAAAGGGAATTATTTTAGTTATTCTGGGGGTGATGATATTAATAGTAATGTTGCTATTATATCACCGATGCTCGCATCAAGAGTTCTTAGTTAGTTCAATAAGTACTTTTGAAGCGAAAGCAAATGAACCGGAATCTAAAAGAGTATTAAGTGAAGAAGAATTATTAAATATATATATTAATGATAATTTAGAAACTATTAATTTCTTTGCTGATGTATTTAAAATAGATAAAGATACATTGGTAAATCAATTAAAAGTTGATTATCAAAATATAAATTTAATGAATACAGATAATTTAGAATATACCTTAATCGAATATCTATTAGCTTTAGAAGATAGCAATAAAGAATTATTTGATAATAGTATTGATCCATGTGATGATTCTAAAGAATATATGGTAGCACTAATTAAGTATTTTAGTAATATTTATACTAATGTTGATTTTAGTATAGCAGCTGCAATTGCTCAAATAGAATCAGGATATACTGCTCAAAGTATGTTAAATAAAAATAATATCTTTGGTGGTATGTCTGGCGGGTCACTTATTAGATATAAAAATATTGAATATGGTATTTTGCGTTATATAAAATTACTTAGCGAAGGCTATTTTGGCAAGGGACTTACAACAGTGGAATCTATTGGTAGAGTTTATAATCCAACATTTAATGAACAAGGTGTAAAGATTGCTAAACCTAGTTGGGTAAGCAAAGTAAATAATGCTTTAGATGAATTTAGTAATATCGATATTAACATAGGTATTGCTGAAGTTTTGACGCTAAAAAACATTTAAAAGGAGGAAACTCCTTTTTTCTTGACTTTTAATATAATTACTATATAATAAAAGCAAGTGGAGGATTTATGATTAATAGATTAAATGATGATATTGAAACACTGAATATAGATGCAAGATATATTAATACTTTAAAAAAAGCAGGGATTGAAAATATTGGACATTTAATTAATTGTCCACAGACTAATGTTGTTGCTCTTTTAAACATTATAAATTATTCTGGATATGTTGTAGTTAGAAATGCTTTAATGGAAAATGGTTTTCTTTTTGAATTTGATAAAAAAATATATGAACAATTTAATATACCTAGAGACTATATATTTACTAAAATTGAAGATTTACCTTTAACAAGTAGAGTAATTAATTCTCTTAGACATAATGGAATAAGATATTTTGGAGATTTACTTACAACTGATTATATAAAAATAATTAGATTAAGAAATATAGGGCCTAATAGTGTTAAAGAATTAAGGGATTTTGTTCATAGTTTAGGCTATAATTTCCCAGGAGAAAAAGATAGCTATAAAGATATAATGGAAAGATA
>DVHV01000162.1 GCA_018711775.1 Candidatus Onthocola stercoravium
CATTAAATTGTATTAAATTGCCCCGGAAATTTTTTTACACCCTCAAGTTAGTGGTCAAGTTAGTGGTCAAGTTAGTGGTCAAGTCAGTGGTCAAGTCAGTAGTGCAGTCAGTATTTTGTAATAAAAAATTAAGTTTTTTTAATACTTCGACATAATCCGCCAAATATCTCAATATTTATGTGGTAGTATAACCTCCCAAGAAGGGAGGTGAAACTTTTGTCAACAACAACTGCAGAAAAACCAAAATTTCTAACAGGCTCTGATGATCGTGTCTTTAAAACACTAGTTAATAGTGGCGAAAAGGGAAAAATCATTTTAGAAGCAGTATTAAAAACAGTTTTTGAAGAACCGGTAGAAGTACTTGAATTTTTATCTGTAGAACAACCATTAGAAAAAGTAACTGATAAAAAGAAAGTATTAGATTGTTTGGTAAAAGTGCGTGACAGATATGTAAATGTTGAAATAAATCTAAATGATTACGATACTGCTAAAGCTGTTAGAAACTTTGCTTATTTATGTAGTTTTTATAGTCAAAACACTAAAAAGGGAGATGTTTATGATACTGAAACTTTATGCGTTCAAGTAAATATCAATTTTGGTACTTCTCCATATAATCGAAGTGAAAAAATAATGACTAAAGCATATATGCAAGATGAAGATGGTATTATAATTGATAATTTTGCTATTTGGAATATGTATGTAGAAAATATCAAGCGAGTGTGCTATAATAGCCCTAAAGAAAGGGATAAATACCGTTATATATTAATGCTTGATGAAGATAAAGATAATTTAGAATTATTTTATCCAAGCGATGATATAGTAAGTATTTATAAAGGTGAAATAATGCGACTTAATAGTGATGCTGATTTTGTTTGGGATTTGACTCCAGAAGAGGATGCTCAAAAACTATTTAATACTAGAATGTATTTGGCTGAGAAAAAAGGCAGAGAACAGGGTATTAAACAAGGAATTGAGCAAGGAATTGAGCAAGGAATTGAGCAAGGAATTGAGCAAGGTATTGAGCAAGGAATTGAGCAAAACAAGACAAATGTTATTCAAAACATGTTAAAACTTAACATGTCAATTGAAGATATTGCCAAAGTTGTCGAACTAAATGAAGAAGAAGTAAAAAAAATAATTGATACAAATAATTTGAAAAATTAAATGTAAGTGTTACCCATATTAACTTTTTTAAAAACTCCATTATCATAAAATGGAGTTATTTTAATTTAATTCTCTAACTAAATGCATTTCTTTATCAGTAGGCATTATTTTTTCTAACAATTGATATTGTAATGATAAATCTAAAGCAAGTTTTACTAAAACCTCTTTATCTTTCGTATAATCTGCACATATTACTTTTTCTTCACCATTAGGTAAAATAAATGTCTTTTTGTTATACTCATCAATTTTAATGTTTTTTCTTTGATTGGGATGAATTTGATAAATTCTATTATGAAGTCTACTAGAACCAATAAATAAAGTTATTTCATTAATAGGATCAACACAAAGTGTTGTTCCAGCAAATCCTGGAGACATAAATGATCGTCCTGAAAGCGGAGGATAAACACTTAAAAATTTAGGATCTGGTTGTTTTAAATATACTAATGAGCCATAAAAATAAGTATATTTATTATCATCTTTAAAGCCTGTTGCAGTATCACTAATTGAAGCAACTGATTCTTTTTTTAAAACTTCTCCTTTAATGAGGGATTCACCTAATTTTATCATATCATCTTTAGTTGAAAAGAAACCTGCATGTCCTGGAGCAATACCATCGAGTTCTCCAATAGATAAAGCTTTAGTATCGTGAGGAGTTCCAGGTATATTATCATATCTTGTTATTTCTGTTCCATCACTTTTAATAATGGTTGAATAATTTTCATTAGCAACTCTGTCCAACTTTTCTTGAGGTACGTTTAGATATGTATCTTTCATACCAACTTGATTAAATATTTCTGATTGTACAAATTCTTTAAAAGACATTTTGCTAACTCTTTCAACAACGTATCTTAAAGTCATTGCTCCCATATCTGTATAAGCATTAGTAAAATTTTGATCTTCTCTTTTATGAACTCCAAATAATATTTGTTCCGCTTCTTCTTTGTTTTTAGCACTATCTACTCGTTTATCAGTTACAATCATTACTCTAAATTTAAGTAAATCATATATACTTACGTCATTTAAATTTCTAAATTCTGGTACATACTTAGTAATTGGATCAAATACATCTATTAATCCAACTTCTTGTAATTTTAATATACTTATTGCTGTAAACAATTTTGATGTTGAAGCTAAATCAAATATTGTATCTTGTTCTATTGCTTTTGGTTTTGGAACTAATATTCCGTTTTCCATTACATATTCTTGTGAATTTCCACATAAAACAGTATCTCTAGTTTTAAAGGTACCAAAATCTAAAATAACTCCAGGAGTTATTTGGGTAAGTTTAACAAAATTATCAATTATTTCTTTTAAACCACTTCTTTTAAAAAGTAAAAATCTTAATGTCGTTAAATTGGCATGTGGATTTTCTTTAATTACTTTTAAAACAGGTTTTAATAACTCCTCATAATCTTCCCTAGTAAATATATCTTGTAACACTGGTGAAGAAGCCATATTTTGATTATTAAGTAATTCATTTATATATTTATTATAAATATATTGTGCTTTTATACTATTCATTTTTTTAGCTCCCGTCTCTAAAAATATATGATATATTATAAAAAAATGCCATTAAACTGTCAATAATAATGATATATAACAAAAAAATCCAAAAAAATAATGCAATATTCTTATATTTGTGGTATTATGATTAGGGTGAAAATATGGCAGCAATAAACAATCAAGAAAACAAAAACATTAAAGATGAAAATCAAGTAAAAGAATATAGTTTTGCTAGATACATAAGTGATTTGAGACAAAAGAGGAATTTAACTCAAAAAGCTTTAGCTGAAAAAATTCAAGTTTCTGATAGAACTATATCAAAATGGGAAAACGGTTTCACAGTTCCTGATTTGCACAATATAAGAAATATATGTAAAGAACTAGGAGTATCTGCAAATTCAGTAGTATTAGAGAAAAATACTATTTCAGATTATTTCCATAATTTTATTCGCTTTTTAATAAAAATGAAAAAGCACATATTTAATAATGTTATTAAGATTATAATAGCAATATTATTTGTTTTGCTTTTAATCTATTTTATAAATAACTATAATGCTGTAAGCATTTATATTTTAAACTATGATAGTAATGATATAACAATTGGTAATGGATATTTTATTAAAAGTAAAGTGAGAAATATTCTATTAATTGATAATATTGAATTAAATGAAAATATTAGTTATAAAAATCTTAATTTGGAATTATATACATTAGTTAATAGTGATAAAGTTGTTTTATATGAAAGCGACGAATTAGAAGATGTATTTATAGAAGAACTAAGTGGCTATCCCGATGCTTTGATAAATGATGTAATTAGAGCTATAACCAAAAATATTTATTTAGTTATTACTACATATGATGAAAATAATATTCCAACAACTTATGAATGTACAATAAGTTTTAAAAAGAATTTTAGTAATAATAAATTAATATATTCTAATTATATTAGAAATAACGATTATAATATTGATTATCAAATGTTTTTAAAT
>DVHV01000163.1 GCA_018711775.1 Candidatus Onthocola stercoravium
TATATATGAAGTTGTTGATAAAAAGTTAATAAATAATGAAACGATTAAACAAAAAAGTTGGGTTGACCTAGTTAATCCAACGCCAGAAGAAATTAAACAAGTAGTAGATAGTACAGGCATAGATAAAGACATATTAGTTAAATTGCTTGATGAAGAAGAACTACCAAGAGTAGAAAAGAGAAGTGAAGAAACAGTAATTATTTTAGATACTCCACATTTAGTTGATAACAACTATAAGCACAAATATAAAACTAATCCTTTAGGAATTATTATAAGTGAAAAAGGATATTTAATTACTCTTTCATTAAATGAACAACCTTTTTTAGATTATTTTAAGGATACAGATATTGAAAATTTTAAAACAAAAGACAAAAGTAATTTCATATTACAACTATTTATAATGGTTGCAGGTATATATCAAAGAGAATTAACTAGTATTAATGAATATATTAATAGCAAAGAAAAAGTATTATTAAAGTCTACTAATAATAAGGAATTAGTAAATCTACTCGATATTGAAAAGACATTAGTATACTTTATTACATCTTTGAAGGCTAATGAAATTGCTTTAGAAAAGGTTGCTAAGGGTACGATAATAACAATTGATAAAACTGATGAAGAGTTATTGAGTGATGCTTTAATTGAAACAAAACAGGCGATTGAAATGGCTACAATCTATAGGGAAATACTATCAAGTATGACTGATACTTATGCAACAATTATTTCCAATAACTTAAATGATGTTATGAAGTTCTTAGCAAGTATTACAATAGTTTGTTCTATTCCTACAATGGTAGCATCCTTTATTGGAATGAATGTTCCTTTAGGAGGCATCGGAGATTCCCCATTTAGTTTTATATTAATTATTATAATCTCTGTTTTACTTTCTTTGATTATTGCTTATATATTAAAGAGAAAAAATATGTTATAAAATTACTACAGTTTTCTTAAAGAAGTATCTTCTGATAAGTTATATAAATTGTATAAAAATAATATTTCATCAATGTCTTTATCTTCCAAATAAGTGTTGATATCTTTATTAAAATATCTTAAATCGATTATATATATGTTTTCATAATCATTTAGTAAAAATGGAATAAAGGCATTAGCAAATGAATCTTTAAATAATAGTATGGAACGGTTATTGTTGTTAGAAGTATGAATAGTTATTTCAGGATGATTTCCTCCGAGAAAAATCTGATATTGATCTTTGGTTTTTAATTTAGAAAAATCATATAAAGTATCAGATTTTTTTTGGTTGAAATTATAAGTAACTTCGTAGTTAGTTTGGTCTTTTGGATAAAACAATTCAATTTTATCAAATGCAGTATTACTATTTAGAACTTTAGAATATAGGGAACCTAAAAAGTCTGTTGATACTTTTTTTATATCATAAGAGTCCAAATCTTTTTCATCAGCATTATGCCAGGCTTGATAAGCATAAAAGGCTCCAAGGGGTGTCCAGTGATGATCTGTTTTATAGTAAATGTATTCTTTTTTATGATTTTCTAGATTAGTTGTAGCATCGATAAAGGTAATTTCAGAATATTTTGAAGACATATCTTTAATAACTTCTAACTCATCAATTGATGAAGCATTGGAAGGTAGTTTATCTTGAAGAATTGAAAAAGATGAAGGAATTAGCAGCGAATAAACGGGAGCATCAACTTTACTTGCAAATTCATTTATACAGTCTAAATTATAATTTAATTGTTCGTAATTAAATGTACTAGGTAAAACTTTTTGAAGTAAATAACCATCTTCTCCAATATAAACCTCATTAATCTCTTTATTTTTCGCTAGAAGCATGATGTCAGTTTTAAATTCCATGAATTCATCACGAAATAATACTTGGTCATTGATGTAACTTTCGATATCACTCATAAATGAGCCATCTAGCAAATTATTTAATGTAAATTCCGGTAATGTTTGCAGAGTTCTATTTTCGTTTTGAGAAAAAGTTTGTTCTTCTTTAAAAAAGTAAGAAATTCCCATAAATGTAAGAAATAAAACGAAGGAAAAAGTTAAAATATAATTTAATATCTTTTGCATAGTACCTCCCTAAAATCTAAAATATAAGAATGGATTATAAGTTGAACCAACTAAGAAACTAAGAGATATGAAAAATAAAATAAGACAAATAATTATTTCAATTATCATAAATAGTTTATTATTTTTTAATTTTTCTTTTATCTTTTTAAATATTGGAGTACAACCTATAATAGCAATTATAAATAAAACAAAATGGGTGGAAATTAGATAGATAGATTCAGTAGATATAATCTCGTTATTAAAGTTAAACATTATACTTATATAATTTAGACCATCTTCTAGAGTTGGACAAGCAAAAATTACCCAACTAATAATTACAAAAAATAATGTGTATAGGTGCCTGATAAAACTAGGCATTTTATCTAATACTTTTTTTAATACAAATTTTTCAATAATTAGTAAAACACCGAAGTATAGTCCCCAGACTACAAAATTCCAACTTGCTCCATGCCATAACCCTGTCAAAAACCAAACAATCAACAAGTTAATAACTGTTCTTGCTATAGTTTTTCTACTCCCCCCGAGTGGAATATAGACATATTCCTTAAACCATGAACTAAGAGAAATATGCCATCTTCTCCAAAAATCTGTTATACTTTTAGCAATATATGGATAGTTAAAGTTTTCTAAGAAATGGAAACCAAACATTTTGCCAAGGCCAATGGCCATATCAGAATAACCGGAGAAATCATAGTAAATTTGTAATGAATAACAAATTGCACCAACCCAAGCTAAACTAAGAGAAATCTCACTATATGGTAGACTGTGGATAGATTCCCAAATGAAACCAACATTGTTGGCAATCATGACTTTTTTAAATAAGCCGATTATAAAACGCTTGATTCCTTCGGAAAAATCAGTAATATTTTCCTTTCTATTTTCTAAACTTTCACTGACATCTCGATATTTTACAATAGGTCCAGCGATAAGTTGGGGAAATAAAGTAACATATGTTGCGAAAGAAATAAAGTTTTTTTGGGCTTTAACATTTTGTTTATAAATATCGATAGTATAAGACATCGTTTGGAATGTATAAAAAGAAATACCTATCGGTAAAGCAATAGCTAATAAAGAAATATTTAAATTAAAAAGGGAATTAATATTGGAAATTAAAAAGTCGCTATACTTAAAGAATCCTATGATTCCTAAGTTTCCTACAACTGAGACAATCAACACTATTTTGGCATATTTATGTTGATTCTTTTTTTGAAATTTCTCTATTAGTAAGCCTGTTACATAATTAAATATAGTAGAAAAAAGCATTATTAAAATATAGACTGGTTCACCCCAGGCATAAAATATTAGGCTAGCAATAAGTAAAATAAAATTACGAAATTTTTTAGGACTTAGATAATAAACAATTAGAGTAATTGGTAAAAAGAAGTATAAGAATACTTGACTACTAAAAAGCAATGTTATTCACCTTCAATAACGAACTCTAATGTTCCTAAAGCCCCGACAGAAATTTCATATTTAGGAAATACTATTACAATTTGTCCTTCATCGTTTATATAAAATTCCTGAAATTCATCGATATAATCTATAACAGAACCATCAATTAATAAAGAATCTTGAAAGTCTTTATCCATTTTAGAAATTTGTTTATCGATTTCATCAGCAATAATCTTTTGATAACCACTACCAAATATGTCTTGTAAATTTAATATTCTGCCAGTTTCCAAATCAATATTATAATAATATCCAATATTGTATGCACTTGCTAGGGTTTCGCTTTTATTAATCACAAATGAAGCAAACTTATCACTTATGTGCTTTATTTCATAATTTATATTAACATATATTGGATAAAAATCTTCTGGATTTCCTCCGGTAGCAATAAAAGCATCATAATATTCTTTAGCTCTTGTTTTAGAGGCTTCTACTTCTTCATCAATTAACTTAGATATTTCTAAATTTACTCTATTTTCTAAGTCATCATTTCCATTTAAATCGATGTGAGGAATGGAAACATCAATGTATTCGTAGTCATCTTCAAAGTGATATTCTCTAAATGTAAAAATTTTACAAATATCGCCGATGATGTCTATTTCATACATAGTTTTAGCAAATACAGGTATCGTATTTAAAAATGTTACAAAAACTATGAATAATGTGAGTACCGTTCCCCCGAATATTTTAAGTTCTCGATTCTTTTTAAGAGGAGTACTTAAACCATCATAAATTGCTTTATTAACTACTTCATCTAATTGCTTGGGAATTTCAATTTTTTCTTTTTTATAACTCATACAAACTCCTCCATGTTCATTTTTAAAATTTTTAATGCCTTATATAATCTAGTTTTAACTGTATTAGTATTTGTTCTAGTTATTTTAGCAATTTCTTCTATTTTCATATCTTCAAAAAATCTCAATATAATTATCATCTTAAGTTTAGGTTCTAGTAAATCCATAGCATGATATAATTCATCTTCTTCATGATATTTATCTTTGGTTTTCAAGGATTCTTCAAAGTCTTGATAAGATCCCAAGAAAAGTAATTTCTTACTTTTTTTAATTGTAGCAAAGCATTCATTAACTAAAATTCTATAAAACCATGTTTTTAAATATTCTATATGTCTTAATATGTACCTTTTTTGCAAAGCCTTTACTATTGCTTCTTGAACAATATCTAAAGCCTGATCTTGATTTTTGACATAACTGAAGGCAACTCTAAAAAAATATTCTTGATTATCTTTAATAAACTCGATTATTTCTTTATCGTTGCTGGTTGTTAACATCATAGATATTTATCGATTATTTTTTCTGCTTGATTATCATTTGATACACATAATACTACATATTTTTCATTACTTTTTATAATACTTTTTTCTAAACGCGAAACTTCTTCAGGAACATAATTCGCAAAATTTTGCTTTTGTTCTTCAACTCGTTTTTCTAAAGCAGCTTTGACATCTGCTTCATCACCGGGATTTTTTAAAGTTATTATAGCAATTTCTTCAGCCGTTGCTCCACTTCCAATATAAATAACATAATCTTCTATTTCTGGCATGTCATATATTTTGGAAATATCACCTTCAAATAATGTTAGTTCGTCATCGAAATCGACTTCTGTTAATAATTCGCTTGCTAAATCATTGGGAGTAAAAGTTTTTGTTTCTTTACCACAACCACATACCAAAAATAATATTATTCCTATTAAAACATACTTTTTCAATTTATCACTTCACTTCCTAATTTTCTACTATATAATGAGTTTTTAAATATTGCAACCATTTATCGCAATAATTTTTATTTAAATGAATTCCATCAGTTGCAGCATCATCTGGTAGATACCCTTGTTCATTTGCCACCGCTGATGAAATATCCAAATAGTACACACCTTTTTCTTTGGCCATTTCTTTTAATAAATCATTATATTCATTTATTTTAGACATCTTTATATAATCGTGTTTAAGAGAAACTTCTTCACTTACAGGTAAGATAGATTCAACATAAATAATGGCATTAGGATTTATTTTTTTTATAGAATCTATTATTTCACCATATTTTTTAATAAATAAACTACTAGATTGCCAACCGGTTTCATTGATTCCTAACATGATATATACTTTGTTAAAAGAATCTTTGGCTAAAGCATCCATAATTGTTATTTTTTCACCATCTTCTGTAATAACTGGATTAGTAAATATTGTATCAACCATCAATCCTTTGTGAGTATAAAAAGTGGCATCAATATTTTCATAAATCATAAATCCTTCAGTTCTAGAGTCACCGATGAAAACGGCATCATCAAAATATGTATCAGCAATTTCTTCTTGTAAAGGAACTGAATCTATTTGAGGTTCTTCTTCATCTTTAATTGGTTCTTCTGTTTCAGGTGGATTAGGAACTGGCTCATTATCCTTAGGTGTATCACTTTTCAAAGATACATTTTCTCCATTATTTTCAATTGGTTTTTCATTATTTTTAAATGCTTTGCTTGTAAATATTCCTGCTACCCCCAATAAAACTATAACTAGTACAACAATTACACTTTTTTTAATACGCATTATTTCATCTCCCATAATATTAGATATTTTAATGTGACAAAAAGTTTTATTTTTTTTAAAAATTTTGTCAAAAAAATTAGCATTTTATTACTAATTAATTTTTTATCTATTTGGATTTGTAGGTTCAATCGGTTTATCAAATATGCTTTGAATAGAATTACTATTTGTTCTCCAACCACTTTTTAAGAGATTGGCAATTATTTGAGCATTAACTTTATTAAAACCTAACTCATTAGAGTAACTATAATATAATCCTAGTTCATCGAATGAATATATGGCCATTAAATTAAAATCATCTGAATTACTATAAGATAAATTGAACTGTTTTAGTTTTCCAAATTCATCATTAGATAAAATCTTACTAAATAAGGTATAAATATATCTTATTGCTTCATGAGTTCCTTTAAAATCTTTTGAAAAAACTTCTTTGATCTTTTTGATTTTAAAATCAATTACCTCAGCAGGGCTGTAATTGCTAAAGTCTATCTGAGATATTTGTTCTACAAATTCATTGATATAATCATCTGTATATTTGTCAATAATAAAACCTAATTTTTTATCCATTTGAGCACATTCTGCTAATGAGATAATATCATAATCTCCAGTACTATTAGTAGTAAAGCCAAATTCTTTTGTTTTTAAGCCACCCTGAATATTTGCTAAATCAAGAGTTAAGTCCAGAATAATTTTTAAGCCATCGGAAAATGTTACTTCTGTTGCTACATGTTCTTTATTAAAACTTCGACCGGGAATCTTTCTTTCGATTATTTTAGCATGGCAATTGGGAATTAATCCATTTATCAGAACCATAAGAATTTCACTTATTTGATAACATGTTTTATATCTGCCGATTTCATTTTTGGCATAATCTATAGGCTCACTTATTACACTTTCATCAGCAACAATTCGATAATCATAACTAAATAACTTCCCTAAATTTATATAAATATAACGCACCTTTTCTAAATCTGTTGTATTTTCGGGAATAGTTGACATTATAAAATTTATTGAGGGAATAATATTTTGACCAATTTTTAGATTCATAGTTTCACTTCCTATATATGATTATATTAGTTTTTTAGTTTTTTGTAAAATAAAAAGACTAATGATTAGTCAAAAGTCTTTTATCTAGGAATTTGTTGCGTTATACAGTGAATGTTTCCTCCACCAAGAAGGATTTCTCTAGCATAAATTGGTTCGATTACTCTATCTGGATATAATTCCTTTAATAAATTTATAGCTACTTCATCATTAGAGTCTCCAAACACAGGAACAGCTACAAAGCCATTACCGGTATAGTAATTTACGTATGATGCTGCAAGGCGGTCCCCGACTTGTCTTGGAAGAGTTCCTTCAACTGCATCTACTCCATCACTTTCTTCTTCTGTAATTAATACTGGCTTTGGAGTATACATTTTATGAATTTTTAACTTACGACCTTTAGCATCAGTTTCGCTTTCTAAATATTCTAAAGCTTTTTTGCTAATTTCGTATTGTGGATCTGATTCATCATCAGTCCAAGCAAGTACTACTTCCCCAGGTCTAACAAAATTACAAATGTTATCAATGTGACCATTAGTTTCATCGTTATAAATACCTTCCGGAACCCATAAAACTTTACTACAGCCTAAATAATCACATAAAGTTTTTTCTATTTCTTCTTTGGTCATGTTTGGCACATTTCGACCTGATTCTGAACGAAGTAGTGTTTCTGCACAAGTCATTACTGTACCTTCACCATCAACATGGATAGAACCACCTTCTAAAATAAAATCTGCCAAGCGATAGCTATCAGCACCTTCAAGTTCGCACATCTTCTCTGCAATTGCATCATCCTTATCCCAAGGGAAATATAGGCCATCTACTAAACCACCCCAAGCATTGAAGTACCAATCTACTCCCCGCAAATCTCCTTTATCATTAACTAAGAATGTTGCCCCGCAATCTCTAACCCAAGAGTCGTTGTTACTCATCTCTACAACTCGCACTCGTGGATCTAAATGATGTCTAGCATTTTTGTATTGTTCATAAGAAACTAGCATTGTAACCGGTTCATATTTTACAATTGTATTTGCTACTTCTGCAAATACTTTTTGAGCAGGTTTTCCCCCAAAACGCCAATTGTCTGGTCGTTCTGGCCAAATAATATATGTTCCACGATGTGGTTCAAATTCTCCTGGCATTCTAAAACCATCATCTATTGGTTTGGTATTTAATCTTTTCAACGTATCATCTCCTTAATCTTTTTTAGTTTCTTTAACGCGTGCTGCTAAGATTTCTTGAATAATTACAGATACTATTACTCCAATTATTAATGGAATGTTTGAATTGATATATTCACTTGAGAAATCTCCGAATAATGTAAATATTACACTAAGAACTAAAAGAATGAATGGAACATATGCCATTATGGCAGTCATAAATTTACCACCAGGTACTCTATATACTCTTTCAGTTTTATCAGTTTTTCTAAGTTTAATGAATGACAAGAACAATGGAATATAACTGATAAGTAATGTAACTAAACTAAGTGAGAAGAATGTCCAGAATAAGTTGCTAGCACTTTCGGATACTTCACCTAAAATTATACCAATTATGACTATGACACTGGCAACTACACCATTCATAATTGATGCCATATAAGGTACTCCTTCTTTATTAGTTTTAGAAAATACTTTAGGTAGTCCGCCATCATCAGCAGAATATTTAGCAACTGAATTAACACCAAATGACCAAGAAACAATATTAGCAACCATTGTATAAATAAACATAAGTCCAACAATTATTACTATTGCTCTAGTTATATCGGCATTAATGCCAATTCTTGTAAATAATATTAAGAATGAATCAGTAATTCCTGCAGCTTCTGCTTCTTCTAATGACATAGCAATATTAACACCTGTTGCAGGTAAAATATAGAATAAAGCCATTAAAATTCCACCAATAATTAAGGCTTTAGGAATTTCTCTTTTAGGATTTTCCATATCATCTACAAAGGTAGCTACAACTTCAAAACCTAAGAAGTTAAAGATAATTACTGATAAGAATGATAATCCTAAAAGGTCCATTGTAGGTAGTAAGTCCATTGCACTTTCTATTGGGTTAGCACTTTCACCAGTTTTTATGAATACATAAATACCTAAAATACCTAAACCAACCATGAATAATATTTTACAAAAAGTACCAATGTTTACTATCCATTTACTTTCCCCAATTCTTTTGGTTCCAAGTATACTTACTAACCAGGTATAACCTAGTTGTAATACAAGTAGCCAGAATATATTTAGTTCAATATCAAATATACCTGCTACAACATCAGTAACAGCAACAGCAAGTGATGCTATCCATAATGGAAAATTAATCCAATAATTCCAAGCAACACGAGATGCCATTTTTGCTCCAAATGCTCTTTTTACCCAATCGTACATACCACCTTCACTAGGATAAGTTGTTCCAAGTTCAGCAGATATCATACCATAAGGTATGCAGAATGCTATAATTAAGAAAATCCACCAGAAATATTGGGAATTACCTATAGCAGCAGTTGGAGTAACAGATTCAGCAACTAGTGTTATACAAACAGTTGCTAGAATCGCATCAAATAATCTAAATTTTTTCTTTTTCTTTTCCATACACAACTCCTAACTAAACTAGATACCTAAATTTTTTTTGCAAATTGCAATTGTTTCGTCTTTTTTGTCCATAAAATAAACAAGTAGCGCACGCATAGCCGTAAGTCTATTTTCGGCTTGATCAATGACGATAGAGTAATCAGAATCGATCACTTCATCGGTTACTTCTTCGCCTCTTTTGGCTGGCAAGCAATGCATAAACTTGACATGAGGAGAAGCCGTTTTGATCATTTGCATGTCTACTTGGTATTTTGGATAAAAGATACGCATTCTTTCTTCTTCAGAAAGTTCTGCTTCATATAAACCATACCACACATCAGTATAGATAAAATCAGCATCTTTAAGGGCCATTTCAGGATCTTCAGTAAACATAATACTTCCACCAGAAGTTTTGCAATTTTCTTCACCGATGGCTCTAAAATGTTCTTTTAATTGAAAATCTTTAGGTCCGTATTGCACAAAATGACCACCAAGTTTGGTTGTAATCATCATTAAAGATGCACATACTTGGGTTGCATCACCAACGAAAACAATTTTTAAATCTTCAAAACGTTTTCCTTCTGGCATATGTTCAAAAATGGTCGTAATATCTCCCATTTCTTGGGTTGGGTGATTATAATCACTCATACCATTAATGACAGGAACAGATGCGTATTTAGCCAAATCAGTAATACTTTCATGTTTGATTACACGAGCCATTAAAACATCAGTAAGACGTGCTAAAACATGAGCCGTATCTTTTAGATTTTCATGGGCTCCAAGTTGGATTTGACCAGGTGCCAAATACTGTGCGTGTCCACCCAATTGAGTCATTGCTGTTTCAAATGAAACACGAGTTCTTGTTGATGGTTGTTCAAATATCATACCTAAAGTCTTATGGTATAAAACATTTAAAGGGTATCCGGCTTTAATGTTTTTTTTGATAATTAACCCTAGGTTAAGAATATCTAACAATTCTTCTTTTGTGAAGTTTTGCGTATCAACAAAATCTTTTACTCTCACCATTTTTACCTCCTATCTTAATTTGATTATAACATCAATTAAAAAACGGTGTCAATTAAAATTATTTAATTGACACCCAAGCCTTATCATATTTTAATATCGCCTCATCTATATTTTTAACAAATAATCCTCTATTAAAGTAATTATCTGGTATATTGGCAGCAATATTATTTATATATGTATCACTAAGTAACTCTTGAGTTTTTATATTTAAATTTTTATATGGATATTCTTCAATTATCCTTTGCATTACCTCTGGCTTTAAAATATAATCGATAAATTTATAGGCGTTATCTAAATTCTTAGCGTTATTAGGTATTGCAAAATTATCGATACTTATATTAAATCCTTCGCTAGGATATGCTACTTTTAATGATGGAACTTCATTCATAGCAAGAGCCGCTTCAGCATTCCACATAACACCTATTTTAGTTTCTTTAGTAATCATAAATGTTTTAGGAGAATCACTGTCAAAAGCTTTAATATTGGGTTTTAATGCAAGTAACCAATTAGTTGCTTCTTCAATGTGAGAATCATTCGTATCATTCATGTCATATCCTAAAGCGAGAAGAGCCATCCCAATAATTATTCGTTGATCGTCAAGTAAAACTATGTTATCAGCATATTCAGATGATAATAAATCGTTATAACTAGTTATTTTTTTATTAACAAATTTTTCGTCGTAAACTATTACAACTGAGGCTGCTAGAAAAGGTAGTGTATATATATTACCTGGATCATATTCTAAATCGAGGTAATTGGTATTTAAGTTGCTTATATTATTTAATTTAGTTTTATCAAGTTTTTGAATCATTTCTTTTTCAATTAATAATTCTACTAAATAATCACTAGGAAATATTAAATCATACGTTCCACTTTTAGCGGCTTGTAACTTGGCAAGGCACTCTTCATTAGAGGAATAAGTATTATAATTTACTTTTATACCAGTCTGATGCTCAAAATCTTTTATTACTTCATTAGGTATATAACTAGACCAATTTAAGATATTTACGACTTCTTCATTATTAGAGCAACCACTCAATAAAAAGATAAATACTAATAAAATAATTAATTTTTTCATATTTGATATCCTTTCTTTAACTTTCTTGCTTGGATAATGGTTGATGTAAATAAAATTATCATAACAACAAGTATTATTAAAGTGGTTAGGGCATTAACATCGGGGGTTATTCCAGTTTTAATCATAGAATAGATTTGTAAAGGTAAGGTATTACTTCCTGGTCCAGTCGTAAAATAACTAATGATTACGTCATCTAAAGACAATGTAAAAGCAAGGGTTGCTCCGCTGATGATTCCTGGAGTTATTTCGGGTAAAATAATTTTCCTAAATGTTAGAAAATCACTAGCACCAAGATCATGTGCCGCTTCTTCTATTTGCCAATTCATGGAAGATATAACAGTTCTGATGCTTATAATAACGTAAGGAATAGAAAAAGCAATATGGGAAATGATAAGGGTTCCTAGACCTAAATTAAGTTTCATTAAAGTATATATAGAAAGCAGGCTAATTCCCAAAACTATTTCAGGTATAACCACAGGAATATACAATAAACTATTAATAAAGTCTTTTCCTTTAAAGTCATATTTATATAAACCTATGGCAGCAATGGTACCAACAATAGTAGAAATAACTGTACTAGTTATAGCAACTATTAAAGTATTACCTAATGATTCAAGCAAAGTTGTGTTGGTAAATAATGTTTTATACCATTCAAGTGTAAATCCTTCAAAGACAATATTTAGTTTTGAATCATTGAAAGAGAAAGCTATTAAAGCAAGTATTGGTAAATATAAAAATATAAATACTAATACAATAAAAAGGTTTTTAAGTATTTTATTTTTCATTAGAATCCTCCTAAATCGTCCATTTTACCACCAAGTTTTTTATATACTTTAACTAAAACTAAAGTAACAACTATTAGGAAAATTGCTAAGGCAGAACCAAAAGGCCAGTTTCTAGAAACCAGAAATTGATTTTTAATTAAGTTGCCAATGAGCATCATTTTTCCTCCTCCTAGAAGGTCTACTATGAAAAACATACCTATGGCAGGAATAAATGTCATAAGACACCCATTAAATATCCCCGAATATGTTTCAGGAATAATTATTTTAAAAAATATATTTAAGGGACTAGCACCTAAATCCTGTGCAGCTTCGATAACTTTTTTATCTATTTTTGATACTGAATTATAAATAGGTAATATCATAAATGGTAAAAGTGTATAGGTTAGACCTATAAATATACCTAAGTTATTGTACATAAAACTAAGAGGATTATCAATTAACGATAAATTAGTAAGTATCGAATTAATAATTCCTTCTTTTCTTAGTAAGACAATCCAGCCATAAGTTCTAATTAAAGAATTTGTTAAGAAAGGTATTAGAACCATTGTTATAAGTAACTTTTGGATATGAGGCTTTTTTTCAGATACAAATATGGAAAAAGGATAAGCAATAAGCAGACAAGCAAATGTTACTATTAAGCCAATTATGGCTGATGAAAAGAATACTTTTAAGTAAACTGGGTCAAATATTCGAATATAATTATAAACAGTAAAGGCATATATTATACCACCATAATTGTCACTAGTTTGAAAACTTAATACTAAAATATAAAGAATTGGAAATAATATTAAAACTAAGGCATAAATAATAACTGGTGCTAAAAAAATGAATTTTAAGGTTTTATTCATTTTGACCTCACTATTATAAAATCTTTTGGGTTATATTTTAGTTTTATTTCGCTGTTTTTAGTTATTTCTTCATTGTCATAAATTATAAAAGATACATCCGTTTTATTTAATTTGCCGATTACTTTAGTGTAATTTCCATTATATATGCTTTCTTTACATTTAACAGTAAATGTGTTTTTTTCAGTTGTTGCTATTTTTAGTTGTTCTGGACGAAGTATTGCTACTAAAGATTCCCCTATTTTATATGAATTATCAGGTATAGTTAATATTAAATCTAAATCGTCTATTGCAACTATTGCTTCATTATTTTTTATCATCATAACACTAGCTTTAAATTTGTTGGATTCACCAATAAAGTCTGCTACAAACAAGGTTTTTGGGTTATTATATATTTCTTTGGGAGTGGCAATTTGTTCAATTACCCCATTATTAATTATGGCAATGCGGTCACTCATCGATAATGCTTCATCTTGATCATGAGTAACATAGATAAAAGTTATTTCAGTTTTATTTTGAATTTCTTTTAATTCTATTCCCATTTTTTTACGTAACTTTAAATCAAGTGATGAAAGTGGTTCATCAAGTAATAACACTTTTGGTTTATTGACTAAGCCTCTGGCTAAGGCAACTCTTTGTTGTTGGCCACCGGAAAGTTGGTTGGGTTTAGCGTTGATAAAGTCTTGCATTTGAATCATTTCGATAATATTATTAGTTCTCTTTTTTATTTCTTCGTTACTTAATTTCTTCATCTTTAAACCAAATTCAATATTTTTTTGAACTGTCATAGTATTAAATAACGCAAAATTTTGAAATATCGTATTTACATCTCTTTTTTGAGGTGGTAAATTAGTTACTTCTTCATTATCAATATAAATTTTACCAGTTGTTACTTCTTCCAGACCCGAGATTGTTCTTAAAATGGTTGTTTTTCCACAACCGGAAGGACCTAAAAGAGTTAAAAATTCTCCTTCATAAATTTCTAAGTCAATTCCTTTAATTATTTTCTTTTCACCAAAATCTTTAGTTACATTTTCAAGTTTTACCATTACTTTTTTCACAAGCATCACCATCTATTTTAATAAATTATACCATATGGTAAACTTAACTTGCAATTCTTTTAGTGGGCAAAATAAATGAAAAATTATATATATGTTTTAGTTAATTATTTATTTTCTATTTGCTTGGTTTCACTCAATAACCTATCAAAATCAGAAACGTAATTTTTATCTTGAATAACTTTATATTTTTCATATTCACTTTCTGCTTTATTTACCGCTTGTTTATGTGAAATTTTACCTTTGTCTTCCAATACTTCATAATGAAATATTTTTAAAGCATTTTCCACTTCATTCTTCCAATCATCCATATACATTGGAATGTTTCTTTCAGCATTATTTTCTGCTATATATAAAAATAAGTTTACTAAATTATTTAAGTGTTTAATTTCTTTTTCATTTAAATAATTTTTGGCAATAACAACATCAGATTTTAATATTTTACCATCTGGCGAATTTTCCCATGTTGGTTGTTCTAAATGACACGGTTTTATCATCGTTAATTTCATACTGATAACTAGAGCCAACTTTTAAAATAAAG
>DVHV01000164.1 GCA_018711775.1 Candidatus Onthocola stercoravium
AGTGATTTTGAAAAGGCTATTAATTCCCTTAGGATTACTAATCAATTTAGTATATTTATAACTGGTTCTAATAGTAAGATGACATTTTTAGAATTGTCTACAGATTTATCGGGAAGATATGTAAGTTTTAGAGTAAATCCATTATCATTTAAAGAAGTAGTAGAATTAACAAATACGAAAAAAGAAAATTATAAGAAGTTACTTTTAGATATTTTTGAATGGGGAACTTTGCCACAAAGATTTATGTTTGAAAATATTGCTTCAAGAGAAAATTATATTTTAGATGTATATGATTCGATCTTACTTAAAGATGTTGTGGATAGATTGGGGATAACTGATATAACATCCTTTAACAAGATTTTGCAATATATTTTGGAAACTGAAACTAGAGAATTTTCTGCTAATAATGTGCTTAAGTATTTAGAAGAAAATAATAATAAAATTGCTACAGATACTTTATATAAATATTTAGAAGCATTGTGTTCAACATTTATTGTAAATAGAGTTTATAGATATGATATAAAAGGTAAAAATGTTTTAAAGTCATTAAATAAATTTTATGCAACTGATTTAGGAGTAAAGAAAATTAAAACTAATAGCAAGGAAATTAATTATTCACAGGCTTTTGAAAATGTAGTGTACAACGAACTTATTAATAAAGGATATGAAGTGTTTGTTGGTAAGACTACAAAAGGAGAAATAGATTTCATTGCTTCTAGAAGCAATGAAATAAAATATATTCAAGCTTGTTATGATTTATCTGATGAAAAAACCAGGAATAGAGAATTTAGTGCCTTTGATAGCATTGATGATAATTATCCTAAATATGTAATTTCAATGAATGATGAAGATTATTCACAAAAAGGTGTTAAATGTTTAAATATTTTTGATTTCTTATTAGATGATGACTTTTAAAAAAACATGACAAAATGTCATATATATGTTTTTATTATAGAGTATTTTTCTATTAGATTATCTAATTTGAATGTGGCATTGGCACTTGATGGACTGGGAAGACAAAATATAGGAATTGTTGTTTTATAATTCTTAATTAAATTGTTATAAGCAGTTTTGCCGGTGCAAAAGATGGCTTGGATGTTGGCAATCTTTGTTATCATATTAATGTCATTTAATTCGTAGTTTTTGATTGAAGCATCACTTGATGCGTGTATATCACAAGATTTAAATACATCCCATAAGGCTATGTGATTATCATGTAAAAATTTAATTTTATCTTCTTTTGTTGCTAACTTGGTATTAAATAAATGTTCTAGGGTTGGCCAAAATCTATTGGATGGATGAGCATAGTAAAATCCTACTTCTCGAGATTTAACACTAGGTATTGTTCCTAAAATTAAAATTTTAGAATGATTATCATATATTGGGGATAATTCATGAGTTACTAACATTTTTTTCACCACTTTTAAGTATTATAACAAAACTGTAATAATTTTTACAGTTTTTGTTTGCTATAATTTTAGTGAGGGAGGGATTTTATGCTTTTGTTAATATCTATACCTTTTATAGCATTAGTAATTATGGTGGTGGGAAAAATAGTAAATATAAGGAGAAAGATAAATTATGAACGAAGTATTAAAAATTGAACATTTAAAAAAGTATTATGGTAATAGTAATAATATTACGAAGGCTGTCGATGATATAACATTTAATATTAAAGAAGGGGAGTTTGTTGCCATTATGGGAGCGAGCGGATCGGGTAAGACAACACTTCTTAATACGATAGCAACAATTGATAATGTTACAAGTGGACATATTTATGTCGGAGGAATTGATATTACAACGTTAAAAGAAAAAGATGTGGCTAATTTTCGGAAGGATAATTTAGGATTTGTTTTTCAAGATTTTAATTTATTAGATACATTATCGATTGGAGAAAATATTGCGATGTCTTTAGTTATTAATGGGGAAAATCCGGAGGCTGTCGATAAAAAAGTAAATGATATTGCAAAAAAGTTAGGAATCGAAAGTATTTTAGAGAAATTTCCTTATGAAGTAAGTGGAGGTCAAAAGCAAAGAGCAGCATGTGCTAGGGCCTTAATAAATAAACCAAAATTGATACTTGCTGATGAACCAACAGGAGCATTAGATTCGAAGTCTTCGAGAATGCTATTAGAGACAATGGAAGAGATGAATGAAAAACTTAATGCTACGATTATGATGGTTACCCATGATGCATTTAGTGCTAGTTTTTGTGAAAGAATACTATTCTTAAAAGATGGTAAGATATTTAATGAAATATATAAAGGTGATAAAACTAGAAAAGAATTTTTTAATGAAATACTTGATGTACTTACATTACTGGGAGGAGACTTAAGTGATGTTAAGTAAGTTAGCAGTTAGGAATGCTAAGAGAAGTATTAAAGATTATATTATTTATTTAATTACGGTTACTTTAGCATTCTCTTTTATATTTGCTTTTAATTTGATAAGTGATGCTAAATCTATTGTTGAATTATCTAGTATGATGCAAAACTTTAAACTAGCTATGTATTTTGTCAATGCATTTATAATACTTGTTATATGTTTTTTAATTAACTATACGACAAAATTTATGTTTCAAAAACGAAGTAAGGAATTTGGAACATATATGTTATTGGGTATACAAAAGAAAAAAATTGCTAGAATGTTTACTTTAGAAAGTTTAATATTAGGTTTTATTTCCTTAATTATTTCTTTTGGTATTGGATATGTTCTTAATATAATAATGACTTATATTATAATGAATATATTTGATGCTCCGTTTAGTGTAGATATAACGTTCAGTTGGAAGGCTGTTTTATTATCATTCTTATATTTTGCTATTATTTATTTGATTGTTTTATTCTTTCTTAGAAGAAGAATAAAAAAGATGAAGATTCATGATTTGTTATATTATGAAAAACAAAATGAGAAAACAAGTAAATTAAAAAAATATCGAGGATTAATTTTTATTGTAGCAATATTTTTAGGAATTGTAGCAATAGATACTTTTGATAGAGAGTTTAGAGCAGTGGAAGTTAATCCATCGTTTGGAACAATAATGCTTTGTTTAATATTAATAATTATTAGTATTTATGGGGTAATTTATAGTCTAGGAGATTTCATCCTTAGTTTTGTTCTCAACAATAAAAAAATAAAATATAGAGGTAATAATTTGTTTGTGGCGAGAACTTTTTCTTCTAAGGTTAGGTCGATGAGTTTTACGCTCGGGACACTTACAGTTCTTATTACACTTACACTCATATGTTTAAATTTATCAGGATTATTTAAAGGAATGTTTGAGTATCAGATAAATACTTATGCGCCATATGATATAGTAATTGCAGATGATGAAGAAAAATTTGGAGAATATATAGATTTAGTTGATGGTGAATATACAATAAAAGAAAGTATATTTTATAATACTTATAAGAATACTAATAATGCCGTTAAGAAGGTGATAGATAGTGAACTTAATGGTTGGAGAGATTTTGATCAATTAATTAAATTAAGTGATTATAATAAGTTATTAGAAATGCGAGGAATGGAAGCTGTTACTTTAGAAAATAATGAATATATCTTACACGTTAGTAGAGGTTATGAAGGATTTAAAAATAATCGGGAGCTAGAAAGTATAACTTTGGATAATGGAATAGAATTGCAACAAAAGTTATTTACATCGTATAAATATACAACTTCATGGGCATATGGAGGAGGATATGTAGTTGTTGTACCTGATTATGCAGTAGAAAATTTGGATGTTGTGGAAAACCATTTGGTTATCAACACAGAAGAAGAAACTACGGAAAAGTTTGCTCAAAAATTAGTTGGGTTTGCAGAACCAGATTTTTGTGAAGAAGATGAATACGGTTATATGGTATGTTATAGTTTATCTAGTATAACTGTAAGAGGTCAAGAAGTAGCTAATAATAATGGACTGATGACTATTTGTCTATTTGTTTGTTATTATATTGCGATAATATTTACAACAATCGTTGGGACAATTTTGGCAATTCAATCTTTAAGTGATGCGACAAAATATAAATATCGTTATCAAGTATTAAATAAATTAGGTGTTGATAAGAGAAAACTTAATAAGACAATATTTAAACAACTTAGTATATTCTTTATATTCCCAGTTATTTATCCAATTATAGTAAGTTTTTTTACAATAAATTCTTTAAATAGAGTATTTAAGATTGCTTTAGTTAGTGATACGACATACTTAAGTTATTTTGGAATAAGTTTAGTGTTATTCTTTGGGATATATTTAATATATTTTATTGCAACTTATTTTGGATATAAGAAAAATATTAGTGATTAGAACTAGTTATGCTAGTTCTTTTCTATTATAATAAGGGATGGTGGTTATATGAACATTTTAATTATTGAAGATGATTTGAAGATTAGAAGAGAATTAGATACACTACTTGTAAGTAACGGTTATCAGGTATTGGCAATTACGGATTTTGAAAATATATTAGATGAGTTAAGAAATTATAAGTATGATTTGATATTACTTGATATTAATTTACCTGGAGTGGATGGATTTGAAATTGCTTCAATTGTGCGTAAGGAAAGTAATGTTCCAATAATATTTGTAACCAGTAGATCTAGTGATGAAGATGAACTTAAAAGTATTATAACGGGTGGTAATGATTTTATAACAAAACCTTATAATAAACTCATTCTTTTAGAAAAGATTAAAAGAGCATTAAATAAAAGAGATAATAAGGAAATATTGGAGGTTAATGGGGTAATATTAGATCCTTATAAATCAGCAATTAGTTATAAGGGAGAAGAAATAGAATTAACTCGGAATGAATTTAGAATTATTTATTACTTTTTTATAAATAAAGATAAAGTGCTTAGTAAGGAAGAATTAATTGAACATCTGTGGAATGATAAGTATTATTTGGATGAATCGATTTTATTAGTAAATATCAATAGGTTGCGTAAGAAGTTAGAAGTAATTGGGGTAAAAGATTTTATTAAGACAGTGCGAGGAAAGGGTTATAGTTTATGATGGAATATATCGAAGAAAAGATTGGCATAATTATTTTTTTAGTCTTTTATTTATTATTTTTAGTTTTGTTTTTATGGCTTTTTCAAGTTCCGGGATTGATAATTATAGTGTTTGCTTTGGTATATTTATTAGTATTTATAGGCTTTTTTGTAGTCAATTATTGGAAAGAAAAGAAAAACTACCAAAATATAGTGATGGAAGTAGATAATCTAGATGAAAAATATTTAATTAGTGAAATTATAAGAAAACCTAAATCAATAGAAAATTTAGGATATTATTATGCTTTAAAAGAAGCATGTAAAGCTATGAATGATAAAATAACGAATATTGATAATGAAAGAAAAGATTATCAGGAATATATTGAATCTTTTGCTCATGAAATTAAAACTCCGATTGCAGCTCTTTCTTTATATGCCGACAATAACAAGGATGAAGTTATAAAAGAAGAAATTAATAAGATTAATAATTGGGTAGAACAAGTATTGTTTTATGCGAGAAGTGAGAATCCAGAGAAAGATTATTTTGTAAAAAAACTAAATTTGGAAGAGGTAATACATGGAGTAATTTTAGATTATAAAGATACTTTATTAAAATTAAAAATATCTTTAAATATTCATGATTTAGAAAATGAGATTTTTACTGATGAAAAATGGCTTTCTTTTATAATTAGTCAGGTAATTCAAAATGCAATTAAATATAGAAATAAGAATAATAATGAAATAGAAATATATAGTGAGAATAGTAAAAATATGGTAATGTTAGTTATTAAAGATAGAGGAATTGGTATTCTTGGTAGTGATTTACCTAGGGTATTTGAAAAAGGTTTTACAGGAAGTAATAGAAATAAGGAATATGCAACAGGCATGGGACTTTATCTATGTAAGAAGTTATGTGATAAATTAAATTTAGATATAATTATAAATTCAGAAGTACAAAAGTATACGGAAGTAAGGATAAAATTACCTAAGAGTGATTATAATTTGAAAATTAGTAGTAGATAATATTTCTTAAGTAGGATATAATGTAGGTACAAGAGGTGATTATATTGAAAAAGATTGTGTTTAGTTTAATAATGGTTTTGTGTATGCCTTTAATGGTTAAGGCTCAAAGTTTCGACGTTCCAAGTGCAGATATGTCTTTAGATATTCCTGATAGTTGGTATGTATTTACAAGAGATAATCTTGAGGGTAACAGTGATTTAGAGGATTTAGAAATTGCTACTGAGGAAATGACTGATTATTTAGAAGAGTATAATTTATATGTCGATGCTTTTGATGAAAATTATGACTTTTTTGTTTATATGACTGAAACAGAAGATGTTGGAAGTTTACCTGATTATTATGATTTTGAATTAGAAGAATTTGCTACAGAAATAATGAATTCTTATGGTGCAACTAGTTATGAAATTTATGATGATAATTATAAGTTTGTAAGAATTGAGTATTTTGAATCAGATTATTATGTTATAGATTATTATACAATAATTGATAATAAGGGTTATATATTAAGTATGCAAAAATTATCAGAATTTAATGATGATGAAAGAAAAATGATGGAAGATATTGTTGATTCTGTTCATTTTGATAATTACGAAGCAGAAGATAATAAAGAAATAATTGTTGTAGCAATTGGTATTAGTTTAGTAATAGTTTTAGGAATTGCAGCAATAGTTATTGCTAAAGTAAAAGATAAGAATGAAAGTAAAGAAAATGTCTAGAAGTTCTAGATGTTTTTTTATCTTATAGGAAATTGTGGTATCATTATTATAATAGGTGATAGTAATGATAGTTAAGGATATGCCTAAAATTGTGTTACATTTACATTTAGATGGTTCAATTGATATGGAAGATGCTTATCTTTGGGCAAAAGAAGATGGCTTAAAGATTACTAAAAAAGAATTAGAGCAAGAACTACAAGTAAATGATGATTGTCATAATTTAAATGATTATTTAGAAAAGTTTGATTTACCTTGTAAATTATTACAAACTTGTGAAAGATTAGAAAAAACTAGTTATCATCTTTTTTTAAAATTATCAAAAATGAATGTAAAATATGCGGAGGTTAGATTTGCTCCGAATAAGCATTTGGCAAAAAACTTAACTTTGGATGATGTAGTAATATCTGTTATTAATGGAATGAATAAAGCAAATGTAGAAACAGGCATTATGGGGGGCATTATTTTATCAATGATGCGAGGAGATTCTAAAGAAGATAATATTCGAGTTATAAATTTGGCTCAAAAGTATTTGAAAAAAGGGGTAGTTGCTATTGATTTAGCAGGAGCTGAGGCAATTTATCCAACTATAGATTATATTGATTTGTTTAGATATGCTAAAATAAAGGGGATACCATTTACAATTCATGCTGGAGAAGCAGCGGGGGTAGAAAGTATTAAGGCTGCATTAGATGCTGGGGCTAAGAGAATTGGTCATGGAATTAGAGCAATTGATGATGAGGCTATTCAGAAGATAATTATTGATAAACAGGTATTACTTGAAGTGTGTATGACTAGTAATTATCAAACAGAAGCAGTAAAGGGGAAACATCCGATTGAAAAGTTATATAATAATGGAATAAAGATAAGTATTAATACCGATAATGATACTGTTTCAAATATTGATATAAATAAAGAATATACTAAAATATTGAATGAAACGGATTTAACAATGGATGATTTGGGGAAATGTAATAAAGAATCTATCGATTATATATTTGCTGATCAGGTTGTTAAAGATAAATTGCAAAAAGAATTCGAACTTTAAATTAGTTCGAATTCTTTTTTCTTAATTATTGCTATATGCTCACTTTTAAATGTTAAAGTTATTTCGGTATCTGGTATTGCTATGTTTATTTCTGAATCTTCTTCTATTTCAATTGGAGGAACTGGTTCAGTTATATCAGGCTCATCTTTGATATCTTCATTATATTCAATGAAATATAATAAACCATTTTCACTATTTTCGATATAATTGGTTTGATTATTAAAGTCATATGTATATTTTTTATTATTGCTATAAATATCGTAATAACCATTTAATAAAGGGGTATCAAAAATATAAAGGTCATTTTCTTTAGTGAAAGAAAAGCACTTTTCTTCTTGGCATATTTTAGTAATATTCATGTTTGTTTTGATCCCATTGATATTATAATGATTAAAGGTAATTTCCTTTGTATTTTCATCAATTATTAATACTTTTTCTTCTTTAGTTAGTTTATCAACAAATTTATATTGTTGATTTTTAAGTCTTATACTGTTTTCTTGTTCAGTTACATGTTTTACTAAATTACCTTTGATGTCATAGATTAAAATGTTACTATCTATTAGTTCATTATCTTGATAAGTGTTAATACATATATCATAGTAATCATCAACATTAATAGTTATTTGGAATGGTTCATTAAAAAATTCATGACCAGATATGATATTGCCAATTATATCTAAATCTTTGTTGGAAAATTTAATAATGTAAGTTCCTTTTAAATCAAAACTAAGGCTTATTGTATAGTTATCTTTTAAAATATCACTATTAATTTCATAACTTTTTAAACTAGCAGGACTTTTTATAGTTAATTCTTCATTAGGATTTAATTCATATGTTTGATTCATGAATTCGGCATCTAATGTAAGAGTATCAAATATTTGATTAATTCGTTTTAATTGTTCAGAATTATCTATTTTTTGATAATTAGAATCTACTATATAAAAAGAATATTCAGGGTGGATGTGTTGCCAAATGAGATTTTGAATAGTAACTTGAAATATTTCGGTAGAGTCAAAATAACTTAAATATGCTAAGTTATTGATGTAATTGACATCCTTTAGTTCAAATGTATCAAAGGGACTAATTTCAAAACTGTAAACCCAGTCTATAAATTGGGATTCAAATGGGTAATAAGTTATATCTTCATTATCTTGGATAGCAATGTAATAATTGGTGTTAGCTTTAACAGTTATGGGTATGAGCATTAGCAATAAAAATAATAATTTTTTCATATATTTCCTCCTTGGTTATGTATCCTAACACAAGAGTTTAAATTAGGGAATAGGATATTTTGTCATAAAAAATCTAGTTTTAGGAGGATTTGTCGAAAAATTATATTTGGAATATTATATTGACAAGTGTAATATAGTGTTATATACTGTATAACAAGGAGGCAGTAATGAAAATTATTATTAGTAATAGTAGTTCGGTTCCTATTTATGAGCAGATTAAAAATGCGATAAAAACTCAAATAATGAATGGCGAGTTAGCAGAAGATGAGGCATTGCCATCGATCAGGAACTTGGCTCAGGATATTAAAATAAGTGTCATGACTATAAAGAAGGCTTATGATGAACTTGAGGCTGAAGGATATATTGTTTCAAGACAGGGGAAAGGTACTTTTGTTGCTCCTAAAAATACTGAACTTGCTCGAGAACAAGCCAAAAGAGATATTGAAAGTCATATTGAAGAAATTGTAAGTATTGCTAAGCAATTTAAGTTAAAAAAAGAAGATATTAAAGATTTAATAGATATATTTTATGGAGATGATGATTATGAATAAAGCAATAGAAATTAAAAATTTAGTTAAAAGATATGATGATAATTTTCAATTGGGGGAATTAAATTTAGATATTCCTAGTGGGGAAATTATTGGGTTAATCGGAGAAAATGGTGCTGGTAAAACTACATTAAT
>DVHV01000165.1 GCA_018711775.1 Candidatus Onthocola stercoravium
ACAGGTGTTGAAAGTAAATATTGGGGGTGTTCTAATTATAGAAAATATGGTAAAGAAAAACTTAATGGTTGCAAAACACCAATAATTCATTACGAAGAACTATTAGATATATTTAAAAAGGTAGCGGAAAATATTTTAAACAGTGAAAATGATATGATGAAAGAAATATATAGTTTAGTTCGTGAAACTGAAAATAAATCAGATTATTCAAGAGAATTAAATGAATTGGATAAAAAAATTAATGAAATTAAAAATGCTAGATCAGAATTAATAAATATGAGAGCAAGAAAAGAAATTGAAGGTGATGAGTATAATGAAATGAGAGAAAAATACAATAATGATTTGGTTATTTTGGAAAAACAGAAACAAAATTATTTATCAAAAAATACAGAAATTGACTATAAGTCAAATATTAATTCTTTCTTTAAAAAAGTACACGATATAATATTTGAAGATGATGAGAGTGTATTTAGAATTTTCGGTTCTATAATAGATACCATATTAGTTGAAAGACTCGAATCGGAAGACGATGATAATCATAAAGTAATGTTACATTTTAAATTAAATATAGTAGGCTACGATAACAGTAGCTTAAATTTAAACGACTTTTTACTGCTTTTTAGTAACAGCGAGGGATGCTGTAGTAGCTCTAGCAGAAAAAGTCGCTGGTTCGCAAAGTGAATTTGTTGCCATGATGAATGAAAGATTTAAAGAAATTGGAGCTAAAAATACTAATTTTGTTAATGCCCATGGGTTAGATGCTGAAGGCCATTATTCGACAGCAAGAGATATGTCAATTATTGCTAGGGAACTTTTGAAACATGAAAAGATTTTGGAATATACGAGTATTTATGAAGAATATTTAGAAAAAAATGATGGGACAAAGACATGGCTTGTCAATACCAATAAATTAGTCAGGTTTTATGATGGAGTTGATGGTCTTAAAACTGGATATACGACTACAGCTGGTTATTGTCTAACAGCAACTGCTCAAAAGGATAATTTTCGTCTTATCTCCGTAGTAATGGGTGAAGAATCTTCTGAGGCTAGAAGTAGTGATACAGTTAAAATGCTCAATTATGGATTTAATACTTACAAAATAAATACTATTAAAACTACTGATGAAATATTAGGAAAAGTAAGAGTTGAAGGTGGAAAACAAGATTATGCTAATATAGTGTTATTAGATGATGCAACAGAATTACTTAAAAATACTGAAGAAGTAGGAAATTATAAATTTAATTTAAAAGTAAACAGTATTAAAGCTCCAGTTAAACCAGGAGATATAGTTGGTAGCGCTAAAATAATTGATGGTGAAGGAAATATTATTGATGAAGTTGATGTAACTGTTAAGGAAGAAATAAAAAAAGCTAATTTGCTTGATTATTTATTAAGAAATATTAAAGTTTTTGCTTCAGGTAAATCAGTACTTAAACAATAGTAAGTAATTTGTTATAATTTAAATAGAGGTATATTTATGGAATATTTTAAAATAGTAATTATTCATTCTAATGGAAATATAGAATATATTGGAGAGAATGTTGATGAATTACATTCAGCAAGTTTACTCGAGTATGCTAAAAAGCATTACAATAATAAAATATTTTAACAGTTAAATTATCGACATAAGCCGGGGGTAATTGGTTATTTCTTTCTTAGATTTTATGGTGACATTATTTTCTTGAATACTACTAGAAATATTAAAAAATACGGGTATACAGGAACTTTATTGTTGCCTGACGAAATAAATGATATACAAAAAGAAAGTTTATTGCAGTTTTTAGATACAATTCCTAATTTTTATATGATTTTAGCTACAAATTTAAGATTAGAAGACGGAATTGTTGAAGACGATGAAAGGTTTCCGGTAAGTGATGCAACACCCCGTAATATTGTAGAACAATATTTTAAATCTCGTAGTGTGTAAAAATTTTGTAAAGTTTACTGTTGGTTGATATAATATCGTTGCATAAATTAATTTGTTAAGTTAAAATAACCCAACAAGGGGATGATAAAATGGAAAGTAATAGTAAATTTTATGGAATTCTTAGACAAAAGAATAATATAGAAGAATTAAATATCCAAATTGCTAATTGTGAAAGTGAAATAAAAAGTCAAGAAAATAACAAGAAACTTTTTAAAAGGTGGGCGATTATTCCACCAGTTGTTATTTTGACATTTTTGCTGTTTGGAAGTTTAGCGATTGATTTTTGGTTTAATGGGATGGATGGAATAAGTATATTGACCTTTTTAGAAACAGTAAATCTTCCATTGTTGGTTCCGTTAGCGGCTAGTATTGGTTTTCCAGCTTTTTATGGTTATCAATACCATGAAGCTTCTAAAAAAATAAAGGACAAAGAAGCCGAAAAAGAACGTTTAGAAGAGTATCGTAATTTAAATGAAGTAACTTTGAAAAAATTAGAACAAGAGTATCATGAGTCACAAAAATTAGCTATTGAGGAAAATAAAAACAAAACTCAGTTGTTGAAAGAATTTTTCTTTTGTGAAAAAGATAGATTAATCAAATTATATAATAATGGTAGATTAGGAGAGTTAGCTTGGCCAATTGATGATGTTCTTTATTTACAGGGATTAATTGAAGATGAAATTAACTATCAAGAATCTTTAGTGAATAATCACACTAATAATTTAAGTCGTAGTAATCCTAAGATGAACTAATTTTTAGTTCTTTTTCTTTTGTTCATGATATAATATACTTTGAGGTGAGACCTATATGGAAAATGTG
>DVHV01000166.1 GCA_018711775.1 Candidatus Onthocola stercoravium
GTATCTCTCTTTATCAGTATTATACATACTTTTAATTCTTTTTATAAATTCGCCAATTATTTTATTTTGACATTCTTCACAACATTCGATTTCATCTATGATGTCTTCTTCTGGTTTATATTTATTACAACATTCACAATATTCTGCCTCTACTACTTCTCCACCGCATTTTGAACATCCACATACTTCTTCTCCATGTGGTTCTTTCCAGTTGTCTATCTCATCATAGTCTTCGTATTCTTTTCCACATTCTCTACATACTAACATTATTTACTACCTCCTTTCTTATCTAAATAATTTCTTAAATATTCTACAATAAATTGAGATATACTTGTTCCTTTATCGTGCATTTCCTTTTTTAAGTTTTCCCATTCTTCTTTTGTTAAGTCAGATTCCTTAAATAAAATAGATCCTCTATGTACTCCATTACGTTTTTCCCAATTTCTTGTATTATAATTATAGTTTTTCTTCTTATACATCTCTGTTCCTCCTTACATTAAGTATTATATCACACGTTAGACAACTTGTCAACACTTTTTCAAAAACTTTTTAATAAATTTTATAAAAAAATAAAGGCACTTTAAAAAGTACCTTTTAAAACTAATTTGGAGATTGGTTTGAAATTTTATATGTTGACTGGTATATGTGAATTTAATAATTCACTGGCACGTTCTAATGGATTTGAACCACTACTAATAGTTTTGGAGACTATTGTGCTACCGTTACACTAAAAACGCATATGGCTGTCTATGCAAGGCTCGAACTTGCGACATTTCGGTTAACAGCCGAACGCTCTACCAACTGAGCTACATTTCCATAAATGGCGGAAAGAGTTGGATTCGAACCAACGGTACAATAAATGTACAACTGTTTAGTAGACAGACGCTTTCGACCGCTCAGCCATCTTTCCGTATGGGGCTTGTTATCTGATTCGAACAGATGACCTATAGTTTACAAGACTATTGCTCTACCAACTAAGCTAAACAAGCATATATTTTTTTATAGGTGGTTGGGATAGATAGATTCGAACTACCGCATATCAGAGTCAAAGTCTGATGCCTTACCACTTGGCTATATCCCAACAAAATAGTAGCGGATATCAGAGTCGAACTGATTGCCTTTTGGTTATGAGCCAAATGAGATAACCGTTTCTCTAATCCGCATGGTCGAATAGGTAGGACTCGAACCTACAACTCCGTGCTCCCAAAACACGTGCTCTACCACTTGAACTACTACTCGATATATTCATATTATATCATAATATATATTTATTGTCAAATATGAAAATAGACACCTTTAAAAAGATGTCTATGTAAGAGGTTGATATATGAAAAAAATATCAGCATGTGGAGGCAAGTGCCCGAATCGAACGGGCGAATAACAATTTTGCGGATTGTTCTCTTAACCACTTGAGTAACTTGCCACATAAGGGAGTTTATTTTTCTCCCTTTAAAATCTTTTTTATTTCTTCATTTTGCTTTATTATAGTTTCATTTTGTTCGACTATTTTCTTTAAATAATTATTTGTTTGATCGTCTAGTACATTATCTTGCTGTAATAAATGCCTCATTAAGTCATCATTAGACAATTGAGTAACATTCATTTTAAAATCAGCAATTTGTAGTACGTTAGCAAACATACTTAAGAAGAAATAAAAATCATTTTCACTATAATTATTCATTATTTAACTTTCCAAGCACACCACATTCTTCTATTACTACAATCAAAAGTATCATATATGATTCCATCAATTATAGCTGTTATATGTCCTTGCATAGTTATAAGATAAGTTCCTTTTCTATGTTCTTTTGCAAATTCTCCTACAGTTTTAGAATAATGACATGCTCTTTTGTATCTTTTATCTAAATAGTGTTCGACAAAATTTACATCATCAAGCAAGATACCTTCTTTTCTTGCTATCTCACTTAATTCTCTATAAGTTTTATCCCAAGATTTATCTTCTGCTAATGAAATTGACCTAACAACACAATCATTAACCGAATTTCCTAATGTATTTGCATTATAATATTTCCACATAATGCATCACTACATTTCACTTATTTTTCTTGTATAATCTTTTATTATTTCTATTTCTTCTTGTGAGTTTGCATCTTTTTCTAACATTTCAATAAATTGAACTACACTTTGCATCATGTACTCAAGAGATTTCATTGTATCGTCTTTAGCACCATAGTTTCCCATATTCATTTCTTCTCTATCCTCAGAATAATCTCTATATGCTTCGTGCATATCGTTCATTATTTCGTCTCCCATGTATCTACCACGTGAGTCTCTTCTTCTTCTGCCATAAGGTTCTCTTGAATATGGTTCTCTTATATAATCTCTATATCTTCTGTCATATCTCATATCGTTTTCTTCCTCCTTTTTCCAGTGTTCTATATTAGCTATATCTTTATATATATCCACTAGTTTACCTAGTGTATCTAAATTAGATGTTTGTATACCATCTTCAATAGTTTTGTTGATACCTTTTTCTACAAGTTCTTTTACTTTATCATCCATAATAAGCACCTCTATTTTCTAGCAGTTGTGTTTACTTGTTGAACTACATTTGCTTGAGTAACAGCTGGAGCTGGAGTTGTAGGTACAGGAATGCTTTGTGCTACTGTTGTAGCATTGCTTGGTAAACAACAATCTCCTATATATTTAAATACTCCATCATTTACAGCAGTATTTACTCTTACTTTATATTTATGTCTTGTTCTTACTTGAGAAGCATAAATAGGTGTACAATCACAATTTAAGAATGGATATTGTGTAGTTCCTGTTCCAATTGTAAATACAACAGGAGCGTTAATTGTAGTTGTTTCAGGTATAGATTGAGCTAATATAATGCAATAAGAGCAACAGTTTCCATAATTATTTGCAGGTAAATTAATTACTAAAGTATCATCTGTAAATGTGATAGATTGAGATAAAACAAGTTTATTACACAAACGACAATTTCTATTAATACAATTTGACATTATATTTTACCTCCTTATAAAAAATAGGGATAGCATGATTTACTATCCCTAAAATAAATCACACTTTTTTATGAAGTGAGTGGACTACACTTTTTAAAACTATTAGCAGCAACAAGAATTGCATCCACAATTATTGTACCCATATCCGTATCCAGAAAATTGTCCACAACAATTTGTTGGGAATGTTACTGGTGTATTAGGCTGAACAACAACAGCATTTACTGGACAATCTGCACCAAGTCTACGTATTAATTCAGCTGTTTGAGCACTTTGGTTAGCAGTAATATATGCGTTTTGTTTTTCTTGACTAGCTGCAAGTCTTAGAGCATTAATTTCGTTTTGTTGAGCAGCGATTTGAGCATTCTTATCTTCAATTCTGTTAGCAACAATTTCGTCATGTAAAGCTCTGTAGTTTGCGTTTTGATTATCAATTATATCTCTAGTATTATTGCATAGAGTTTGTTGAATAGCATTATTGCCCATTGCTATATTATAACTTACATCTTTTATATTTGCGTTTGTTGTACAACAGCAGTCAGATATTTGTTTACCTAGATCACAACAGCAATTTGCTAATTGAGCAGCAAGACTTTGAACTCCTAATCTTGTTTCATAACCATTTGTAGTTATAGCAGTATTTACTCCTGCAAATCCTTGACATAGTGTGTTTTGAACATTAGCAAATCCATTTGTCATAGTGTTGTTTAATGCAAAAGTACTATCACAGATTCCATTAGATATACTATCTAGTTTTCTGTCAACTTGTGCAAAGTCGCTAGTTAGAACATAATTGTCAGCCACTCCACCAGTTGAACCTCCAAATCCGCCATAGCCACTGCCGAAGCCTCTGCCCCAGCCTCCTAGTAGAACTAATAAGAATAGTACAATCCACCAGCCATTACCTTCTCCAAAGCCATAGCCATTGTTTGAACAATTTCTGTCTTGGATTAAAGCCACATCACTTGCGCTAAGTCCTCCTTCTCCATAAGCCATAATTTATTCCTCCTTCTAAAAAATATTTATATTATAGTTTGTTGCAACTAACTACCTAATTTGTTTCATGAAGTTTGAAAACTCTTTGTCAAAGTCGATTCCTTTTTCTTTACAGATATTCCTTGCAAAGTTTTCTACTTCCTGTGTATTTCCATTTTGTGCCATTTTCATTAAATTTTGCATCATAGGATTAGAGTTTTGAGATATCATGTTTGTAATCATCTGTTGTGGACTTTCGCCTTTACCCATTAATCCTTTTATCATTTCTATAGGATTATTCATATTATCAATCCTTTCCTTTTTTAATATCTTTCAAGTCTTCTGATAAATCTTCTATTTTTCTTTTTAATGTTTTTATGTCATCTTTAATACTTGAATTGTCTACTTTTTTTATTTCTTTATCTAAATCTTCTTTTGTTATGTATTTAGGTACATTTGTAATTTCTTTATCCTCTATTGGTTTATAAACAACTGTTTTACTTGTTCCATCAGCTTGTAATTGCTTTGTTACAATGGCTGTTCCATCAACTAGTGGAAAATAACTTACACTACCATCAAGTGGTATATCCATTGCCTTTACTACATCTATGCTATCAACTGATTTTCCTTGTAAACCTATTTGTTTATATATTTGTTGTGGTTGATATTGTTCCATAGTTTGCATAGGTTGTACTGATTGTATTGGCTGTGTAGGTTGCATTTTAGGCATTTGCATTTGTCCATAAAATTGATTATAGTTTGGATAATAGTTATTCATTAATATACCTCCTAAAAATAGATTAGGTGAGCTCCTTAAAGTGGTACTCACATGTCTCACCATCTATAATCATATTATAAAATATTGTTATTAATTACACCACATACAAAAAGCTTAAATAAAGACTAAAAAAAGCATAAAAAAAGAGGAGACTTTTTTATTCGTCTCCTCGTATTTCTTTGAGTAATAATCGTATAAAATGATTATCTTTCCAAACTTTACTTAACTTTTTATAGGCTTTAGAACGTTTATTTTGTATATAAGCTCGGCTTACTCCTAAAGCTTCTGCTGTAAATTCTTCTGTGTATCCTTTAATATCAACTTCTCTTATAACTCTTAATTCGTCCTCTGTTAGATTGACAATTCCAAGTAAATATTCTAAAATATCTTTATAAGGACATTGTAAAATTGATTTTATGTCTTTTCTTTCCACAAATATTGCTCCTATGATTTAACATTGTAAAATTTACCACAAACAGGACAATGACCTGCTTTATTGTTTCTTTTGAAAGTAATTTTTCTTTTAACTATCTTAACTCTTGCCATTAATTACCTCCTATTTCAACATTTCCACTATTGTTGTAATCGTTACCAATATTTGAAATATCTCCATTTCCTGTTTGAGTATCGATAACATCTTCTTCAACAACAACTTCTGTACTACTCATAAAATCAATTAATTTAATTCCAACAAAAGAAGTGAATATTATACATATTAATGATATTACACACATTAAAACAGATATAAATGTAAATAACTTAGCGTTAGATTTAGCATTTTCCATTTTTGACATTTCATGAACCACACTCTTTGCTATTTCTGATGCTAATTTTATATCTATTTCTTTTTTTATTTCTTCTATATCTTTGTTTTCCAATTTCTACACCTCACTTACTTATTTTTTTCAATTAGGTAAGTATCTAGCTCCTTCCTAGATTTTTTTAAATCTTCTGCATTTTGACCAGAAATTGCATTATCAAGCAAACTTTTTACACCTTTAAAAATAAGGATTGTCATTTCTTTACTTTCTTTAATATCTGTTTGTAACCCCTTTACATCATTTTTGATTGATGCTATTTCGTTTGTATGATCTGATATGACTTTTTCCATACTTTGCTGTTTATTTGCTTTATTTTTGTTTATATAATCTATTAATTTAATTACTCCACTTATTGCACCAACAATTACAGTTACACCACCAGCAAAACTTAAAAGTGTCATTATTGTTGTTTGAATATCTTCGTATGCCATAGTTCTATACCTTTGTGATGTTATTTATGTTTATTGCACAAGTAACCTCACTTCCTTGTCCTATTACAGCTCTATCTCCACTTACTTCAATTACATCATAAGTATCAAAATATACTGCAAAAGATTGTCCGTTATATTGCACTGCGTTTGTTACTCTTACTTTATCGCCTGCTTTTATAGTGTTAGATGATTGATTACTAGAAGTGCTTTCATTAAGTCCAACAATATAAGTATCATATCCCATATTGTTTAAAGTTTTTGCTATGTTTTTTGCATTATCAACGTTTTTAAAAGCACCGCATTGAACTTTATACAAACCGTCTTCTGTTATGATACAAGTATCAATACCTTTATTTTTAATTTCTTTGGCTAGATTTTCAGCATTTTCTTTTTTACTAAACGCTCCAGCTTGTACTTTATATAAATTATCATTAGAACCTGCATTAGAATTTAATCCTAATTTTTCGTTAACTTTATCAACAATATAGTCTAATTTACCTCTAATATAATCTCCCGGACAGTAAGTGTTAGAATACATTGAATGCCATACAAGATTTTGACCTTTTACGCATTTACCTAAATTGTTTCTTTTAAATATATCTGCAATTAAATCTATTGCTTTATTTAAAACAACGTCCGATACTGGATAATTACCACTAGCAGAACTATTAGATAATTCAATACTTACAGATTTACAATTGCTATCCCAGTTTGCATTTGCCCAAGCTGTATTATATTCATCTACATATAGTCCTACTTCTCCGTCTTTACCTATACCATAGTTAGCGCTCGCACCTCTTCCGGCTTGTTGGAATATTCTTCCACACTCTTCTGCAGAAAGTACACCAGCCATATGATGCAGAGCTACCATTTCAATATTTCTTCCACTTCTACCGTGTGTGTAATTGCCTTCTGCACACCATACTGTAACATTTACTAAACTTGAGTTACTCATCAGCATCGTCTCCTTTGTTATTTGAAAATTCTTCTTCTTGTTCTTGAGTTAAAACAATTTTTTCTTTATCTTCCATAATACATTACTCCTTTTCCGTTTCGGTTTTTGTATCTGATATTTTGTTTACTATAGGCTTTACTAGAGTCTCATATTCGCCAATAGAACCAAGCAAAATTGGTAGTATATTAAATATACCTATTACTATACCTAAAAGGCTATAATCGGCTACTACAATTATTCTAACTATTGTTACAATAGCACTTAAAATTAAAGCTAACCATTTCGCATCATAATTAACATATTTTTTTAATAGTTGTGTTCCTAGAGCAACAATTGTAATACATGCTGTTAGGCTTAGAAACATATCAATTGTAATAAAGTTTTCCATTTTATCTCCTCCTTTTTTACATTATAACACACTTTTTTAAATTTGTCTAATCGTCATATGTAAAATAAAAATCAATGTAATATGTATTTGTAGAACGATCACTTTCTGTACGTATATATATAACATTTTCTTCTTTAGCATAATAAACGGATATTGCACTAGAAGGTCTGACATATGGTATTGGAGTTTGATTATTAGATTCTGGATTTGTTGCCATACCTTCAATTTTATACATAGAAACATTTTCAGATATTCCAGTATTTAAAGCTATAACGTCAGCATTTGGAAGAGTCTTGCCACTTATTCTTTTTACATATACTTTTTTGCCAGTATCTTCTATTTGGATATTTGTTTCTCTAACATAACCTGTTTTTATATTTAAAATACTTTCTAATTTTGTCCAATCAAAGCCCGAGAACGTTTTTTCATTATTAATTTCTAATATTATTCCGAAACGGATCCAAATGTTAGTGACATCATTTGTTTTTATTGCTAATTGAAACACATCATTTTGTCCTTGCCTTGAAACCACTATAAGCCATGAAGGCTCTATTGGATTCACACTAAAAGGTAGAACGTTATCTGGGTCTTCTTCTAAAAAATATATTCCGTCGTTAACAGCGTAATTTGCATTATCTATACTTTTTTCATCATATCCACCAAAATTATTTTTTAATATATTATTTATATTTGATTGAATTAAATTTAGATTTTCAGCACTAAGTGGAGTTGTTTCATCTGGTTCATTTTTAAATACTAAGTTTTCAAATTGTTTACTCATTTAATAATTCCTCCTATTTTTTAATTAGGTTTCATAAAACCATAAACATATAAAGTAGCACTTATCATTCCAGTTTTTAATGCACAATTTATTTGATTATTAGGATAGTCTGTATCATAACTAAAATCTGGTATATCTTCTGAACTTTGTATAATAAATCTGTTTGTACCATTGCTTATATACTCTTTAATGTCGTCAGTCACTACAGTTTCAAGTCCGCGACTTTCCTCACTTAAATTTGGAGTCCAACCATTACTACCAAGACCAGAATCACTTATTTCGTTATACGTAGAGCTATCAATATCAAAAAAATCTCCAAGAACATTCCATACTTTATACATATTTGATGATGTTTCTTTATATACTTTTACTTTTCTTGAATATCCAGTACCTTTATTTTGACCTTGATAATTTACTTCAAGAGGAAAATGAGATAATACGATAAATGCTTTTGTAACTGTAAAGTCTTTAGATATATATGCGTCAATACTAATTTTAGCTCTAAAGTTAGTCGAACTAATACTACTCATTCTAAAGCCTACTTGTGAATATGAACCTGATATTGAATCATTCATATTTCCTCTTCCAACAAATTCCAAATTTGTCATTAAACCTTGACCACCAACAATAGATGTACCGTCTGCCATTTGAATGCCAGTATTATCTATTTTTACAGCGCCATTTGCAATTGAAGCATTACCTTCTTCGTCAACAGAAAAGCCACCGTTAATTGTTGTATAACCCTCTAGTGATATTTTACTAGATTGAATTGTTATCTCCTCTGGACTTAAATTAATAAGTGAAATGATTTTATCGCTATCAGCTTTTTCTCCTAAGCCTTGTTCTACTTGTAAAAGTATGTTATCTTCTGACAATTTAATCATAGATGATGTTTCTACTTTTGTAGTATAATATTCATTTAACTCATTCCCAAATATATAAGTTGCATCTATTTGCCAGTTTACAAAAGCATTATCACTCTTTACTCTTATATAGTTATCTCCCTTGTATAATACAATAGGAAAATTCTCGTATATTGTTTCTATTTTAGGTTCATTATATACAGTATAAATATTACCAATTTTTTGTATATATCTATAAACTTTAACAGAACAATTTCCAGTTTCTTCATCAAATTCAAATACTAATTGGTCATGTGTTCCGTTATATGCTTTAAGTGGAGATATTACTTGTATATTAAACTCTTTATATATACTTTCTGCATTATCATTAGCAATAAATATTGTGAATAAATTACCTGCTTTTTGTGGATATAAATTCGCACTTGGAAGTAAATCTTGACTTGGATATATTCCACTTTCAGTATTTTCTGCATATACAATTAATTTAAGTATGTTAGTAGGAAGTGCATCATCTAAGTATACTCTTGGTGCTATTATTCCTGTTTCTTCATTTTTAGTTGATACAGTCTTTGTAAAATTAGTAAACTTATCTATTCTACTTGTAATCTCATTTAAATTTACTACAACCTGTGCCATTTGTTCTGTAAACTCATCATCTAAAAGTTCTACTTCTTGTCTTATTTCTCCTATAGATTTATCTACTATATATTCTGTTCTAAGCCTTTGTTTTTCTGATGTAGGCGTGAAAGCGTATTTTGTTTCTGTTTGAGTTGGAGCTGTTGCACTCATATTACTTTTTAATCCACCATTAAATGTTATTTCATGTGAAAATATATAAGTAACATACTCCTCTCCACTTGGTGTAATTATCTTTATTTTATCTCCTGCATCTAAATAAGGCTTTACAGTTCTTACGTCCATGCTAAAGTCTATATACTTAAATCCTTTTAACTTATTAAATAAATTAGTTATTATTGCTTGCCTTTTAGCTTGAGTATATAAAAATGGATTATCTACTATTGCTATTTCTTGCACGCCAATTTTTTCATATTCACTAAATGTTTTTTCATTACTTGAAAGTGTAATAAACGGTTTTATTGTGCCATCTGATATTCCATCTAATATTTCTTGTCCTTCTGTGTTTGTTTCATTGCTAGGGTTATATAAAGTTATTCCTAAATAATTATCATCTTCTGTAAAATTTGATATTGTAGCTTTATTATTTACTGCACCAATACTTCTATTATAACTTTTATCTTCTTTATATGTTCTTAATATAAATTTTATGTTATCGTTAAACGTATCAAAATAATAGCTTTTACTATTTTCAACAGGTATTAATATGTTAACTCTTGCTCTTGCTTGATTATTTTCTTTACTACCATCCGTCATAGAATAGTGTCCTAATTCCCACATATCTAAATCAGTAGGACATATATTCTTAGAAGTAGAAGAAGGATATTTTTGCATTTCTGTATCTTCTAATGTTACGTTTTCCCCTTCAACACCACTCATTTTTACTACCACTCTATTTACTCCACCAAAAGTATTATTTATTTCAAAAGTTGATGGTGTATAATCGCTAGGTAAAATCTCCTCGTCTGTATCGTTTGTAAATAACAAATATAATTTGCTATCTCTACCAATTTTAGCATAACACCCAGCATTTTGGCAAATAGCACTTAATACATCTCTACAACTCTCTCCTGCAACAAATTGATTATTCTCAACTTCAAAATTATCATTAGTAAATGAGGTAGTAGCCAGAGTTACCTCACATTGCTCACAAATTGCCTCTAAAACGTCTTTTAATGTACAAGGGTATACTAATGTATCTTCAAAAGGCAAATTGAATTTAACCATATAATCTAGTCCAATAAAATATGTTTTATCAGTTATTTTATTATCCTCTGGCTTTTGTATAATAAATCTGCCCATTGGAATATAATCTGTTTCACCCTCAACTCCAATAAATGCCTCAATTTCTTTGTCAATTAATGTGTCGTTGGGTGCTTTAAATAAATATCCCTCTATTTGTTTAGCAATTATACTTCCTATTATTCCCTTATCTGGTGTATATATATCATCTAGTATAGTAAAATTCTTTATATCACTTTCAGTATATGTTGCTATGTTTTGAGATTTACTAGAGAACAAGTTTAAATATCCTTTTTTAACTATTCCTCTTTCGTTTAATTTATCTTTATAATCTTGTGATACTTCATACATAGTTTATCTCCTAATAATATTATAACACATTTTTTATAAACTTGCTATTTGTTCATTTCCTTGTTCTTCTTGTGCATCTTCTGTTACCTCTCCCAACCAGCTGGATAAGCTTCTGGATTCCATACACAACCTTTCATTTTACATACGTATTTCTTACCATTATATGTTATTTTGTCTCCTTCGTTGTATGCATCATGTGCTCCATTAGGTTGTACATATTCTGGGTATTCATCTTCAACCGGCTCTGTTGGCTCAGTAGATGGTTCTTCTGTACTTCCATTTTCTAATGCTTTAATTCTAGTATCCATATCTTCTAATTTTGTATATAATGTGTCTATTTGCTCCTGTAATGGTTTATAACTATTCTCTACAAGTGCATTTTCTCTTACTAAATCAATAAGAGATTGTTTTTCCTCATCACTTAATTTACTTTGTAACCATATTACATCTATTTTACTAAGTAAATCTTCTAATTTAAAGTTTTTACTTAAAATTACGTTTTTTATTATTTCATACATACTAATTACCTCCTACTTCACTAACTGTGCTATCTAATTGTGCTTGCTCAAGTGCCTCTATTCTAGTAGCTAAATTTTCTATCAATTCGTCTTTTTCCTCTAAAGCTCTTAATAAACTTTTATTGTATTTAAATGATAAACTACCATTGTCTATAAAAATGTTGTTTAAATCGTTGTATAGTTTGAATTTATCTAGCTCTAATTTAACTTCCTCTGGTAAAGGAATTTTATCAACTTCTTTTTTCACTAAATAGATTTTTAATGGATTACCAGACTCGTTTAATTGTGACAATAAGCTTCTAAATTCTTCTACTGTACTTGCACGTGTTTTATTTACTGCAATATAAATTTTGTCAACAATAGAAAACTTCTCTGTATCGCCAGCTTGATTAATAAAATAATTACTCATTGTATGAGAATTGCTAGCAACATATAAATTATAAGAATTTTGAAGAGCAAAAATCTGTGTAATTGTTTTAGTCTCGCCAAGTATCCAGTTTTCACTATTTTTTCCAGTTAAAACCAATTCTTCTATTAATTTATTTTGTGTATTATTTTCTCTATCAATAGTATCTACATATTGACCTATTGCACTATTAATTAATGGAATTGTAATATTAACGCCATTATAATTTTGATATTCTTCTTCATTAGTAGATTGATACACAAATAATTTATTGCTAGATATATAATTATTCATTTCTTCGTCTGTTTTAAATCTGCTAAGATTAACAATACTCAAATACTTTACACCTTCTGGAATTTCTGAAGAATTTATAATTATATTATCATTATTAGTAGATATAGATTTAATTTTAGTATTTTTATCCGTATATAATTGCAAAGTTTTATATCCATTTCCTTCCAAGACACTTTTATCGGGTAATCCTGTTATTTTTAAATCTTTTGTGCTATCAAACATAATAAAGTCAGTAGTAATTAATCTCCTAACAGGTGTATTACCATAAATAATTCCATTAAATAGATTCATCTGACATATCTGTATATTCTGCTCATTAGCAACTTGTACTTCTGATGGAAAGTCTAGTGATGGACTATTCGGTGTAAATGGTATGCTTGCATCTAAACTAGCAACATTTGCCAAGGTGAAATCTATTACAAGATTATTTATTTTTGAGTCACTAGTAATATATAAATTTAATGATTTATCAGATATATTAAAATTACTAACATTTCTTGTATTATAATTTGTATTAGAATTTGATGATTGTGGAAAATAAAGTGGTATATTTTGATTATCACTTGAATATAAAGTAAGATTTCCATTACCATTTTCAAAATTGCCTTCGCTAATATAACCTATGCAAAAATCACCATTTAAAATATCAGATGTTAAATATTTTATAGGTAATTTAAGATTAAATGTTCCTGTTGCTGTACCATTTAATGTTACTTTATTATCTTTTACAGTTACATCTACGCCATGATTATTAGTAGTAGGATAATCTTCTAAAAGTATTAAATTTTCTGATTGTTCTGTGATAACTTGTGTTAATTCAGCACCTTTTATTCTCAATTCTTCTACTTCATCATTTTCAGCATAGATTTGTGTTTGCTCTACGTCTTTAACCTGTGCTTTTAAAGCACGAGCATATTTATTGTCTGATATTTTTCTTTCATTTTCAAGACTATTTTCTAACACTTCATTAGTTACTTCTCCGTCTGCACCTTTTGGTATTTGTAGGTTTAATACTTGATTTGGAGAAGTTCCTGTTATTGTAGCACTTGCTTGACTAGTACTATCAACAGTTTCAACTGTTCCTATACTTAAAGTATTGTTTTCACCATTTTTTACTTGAAAAGTAGAAGCTGTTCCGTCTGTATATAATATAGTATATGTATCTGTTACACCGCTTGTAGAAGTTTTAGTTATACTTTGTATTCCATTACCAGTATCTCCTTTTTCTCCCGGTACACCTTGAATACCTTGTATACCTTGTTCTCCTTGCTCTCCCTTATCTCCCTTATCACCTTTTTCACCTTTTATACCAGTTGCACCTGATAAGTCAGTTAAGTAAGTAAAACTATCTCCACTTTTTACATATAATTTAGCGTTGTCTTCTTCGTTAACATCACTTGCAATTAAAACAAATTCGCCTTCTGGTACATTAGGAGCATCTGCGTTCATATCGTTAATACTTGGATATGTTTTATATATATAAAAGTCTTTTCCGTCTTTTCCATCTTCGCCGGGTATTCCTTGTATTCCTTGTATTCCCTGTTCCCCTTGTTCGCCTTTGTCTCCTTTATCACCTTTGTCTCCTTTGTCTCCTTTGTCGCCTTTAAAATATCCACTTTCTAGTTTTTCGTTTAAATCGTCTATTATACTCTGTAATTCCTCTTTCGAAGCTTTAACACTTTCAAGTGCTATTGTTACTTCTTTAATTAAAGTATCAAGTATTGTTACATCTTCATCGCTTGGATCTATTTCTTTATCTGCGTTTATACTATCATCAAATTTTACATAAAATTTATTTGTTTTATAAACTTGTACGTTATCGTTATCAACAGATTTTGTAAACACTATTTGACAAGCAACAATAGGATTTCTTGTTATATTATCTTTAAAGGTATATTTATTATCAAGTAAAGCATCATAAGTTTTTGTACCATCATATTCAAACTCTATTACTTTATTAAATTCATTTAAATAATCTGGAAATTCAAAACTTATCGTATATGCTAAATTTTCATATTCATATCCAGCTTTAATAGTATCTATATCAGTACATCTATTTTCATTTACTTTTATTTTCAACAAAGAACACCTCCTAATATCCTATTAAGTTAACTGACCATTCGTTTATATATCTTTTATCTTTAACTCCAGTATTTATAGCCTCTGCTACTATATCATTATGATACATAGTCCAAGTCTTGTAACTGCGACTCCATAAATCATAATATTCTACTTCTAAATAATCTGAATTCATTGCATCTGCGTAAGTATTAAATTGTTCTTCTGTCATGATTGGAAAAGTTAACTCTATTTTAGGAGGAGAGTGCTTTAATACATTTCTATGTAAACTACCATCAGCTGTTCTTTCACTATCTAAATCTTGTATAAGTTTAGGATATAATTTATAAGACTTTGGTTTAGGATTAGTAAAATTATTGCCATTTATTTTTATATAATATCCATTATACGCCATTTTATACCTCCATATATATATTTATATTATAGTGCGAGAATTTATATCTCACACTATAATATTATACTTCTATTACACTTTTACCATATCTGTTATTTTCGTTTCTTACATTCTGTGCTATTCCGTTATATACTTTTCTATTGCCTATATTTACATTGAAATAATTTGTTCCACTACCACCACTGTTTGCGTTTACTACAGCTCTGTATACACCATTTTCTACAGCTTCTACTATTTGGTCGTTATTTGCAACTGCTGTTCTATTACCAATACGTCCTACCATTTCTGGTATTCCGTTCTCTCTTGCCATAAAGAATTGTCCAGTATCTGGAAAACCTCCTTCTGCAAAACCTATGAGACTAGATAAACTAGTTCTTTGCCAATTTATTGTTGCAGAACCACCATTTTGTCTAAGAACACTATTTATTGAAGCGTTTTTAGCAAAACCACTTGACCATGCACTACCAGCATTTAAACCAGCATTACTAAATGGAGACATATCTGTTGATGGTGTTGGAAATTTTGCTATAGGATTCCAATTATTGTTGAAGTTATCAGTTCCGTTTTTTGCGGCGTCTAAAGCTATTCTTGCTAAATCTTGTTGAGTATATCCAGCTTCTAATAATACTTCATTAAGCATTTCCTTATATTTCTTTTCAGAATCACTTAACTCACTATCTTGTTTTTGAGAATATATAGCATATTCTTTTAAAGCATTGTTATAGAAAGTATTTCTTATTTCAGATAATTTTGAATATAGTTCTTGTTGACTTTTTTGCCTTGCTGATTCGGCATCGTTAGCTAGTGTATTATAAGTTTCATTATATTTCTTTTGAGCCTCTACTTGGCTGTCGCCAGATGCAATTGCGTTCTCATATGCCTGTTGTGCTGTTGTCTTAGCTGTTTCTAGTCTTGCATTATAGTTATTCTTTATTAATTCTAGTCCTTCATCTGTACTTGTTTTTAATTGTTCATTAAGTTTATCTGAACCTTCTTTTGATAATGCTATTGTTCCATCTTGTACGTTAGATAATATTCTATTTAATTCAAGCCCAGCCATTTCCATTTCGTTGCTTGTTAAGTCAACTATTTGTTGATAATGTTCTCTTATTGCTTGAATTTCAGAATCATTTAGATATCCTCTTTCTGCAATAGCTCTTTCGTATATATCATATATTTCATCTTCTAATGTTTGTATTTTTTCTTTTCTTGTTTTACCATTTGTTTGTACTACGTTAATTATATTCCTTTGTTCTTCTTCTGTTAATGTAGTATAAGAACTAAACTGACTTGCAAGCAAATTAGTTAATTCATTTGTTCCACTATCAATCAATGATTTAGCTTGCTTGGTTGTATCTGATATGCTGTTTAATATATCACTTGCTGTAGTACCAGTTAAGTCTTCTCCTAATACTTGATATTTATATATAAGTATATCTAATCCGTCAGCTGTAGACTTGAACTCTTCTGCGCTTGATTGAATTGTCTTTTTAAAATTTTGATAAGCATCATTTTGGCTCTGTAATGTTCCAATTAATTTTTGATTTATAGTATCTAATTCCTGTGATGTAAGTGTTAACGAACCATATAATTTATCTGATGCTATTTGCTCTATGGCATTATTGTAATTTATCCAAGCAACGGTAAGTCCACCAACAGCTCCGGCTACAGCACCAATTGCGGCTCCTACCGGACCTCCAAATACAGCTCCTATTGCTGTTCCTCCAGCTACAAATTCGCCAAAACTTAGTAAACTTTGTCCCATAGCTTTATCTAATGACATTGTTTGATTAGTAACTCCGTCAAATGCGTCTCCCATTCTACCTATTCCATCTATTATAGAAATTATTCCTCCAGCTACTCCAGCAAATTTTCCAAGAACTGTTAAAACTTTTTTTGCTGGGCTTAATATTGCTGTTAAGGCTGTTTTACCACTTGCTGTTCCTTTTACAAAAGCGGAAATTGCAGATGCACTGTTTTTAAAATATTGTACTAATCCTAAACTAGTAACTCCTTTGATAGCATTACCTAATTTTCCAAACAATCCAATTGAACCTTGTACTCCTTTTGCTCCAAAAAGAAAAGTAAAAGCTTTTCCTACTGTGCCAACAACATTAGCAAGTTTACCTAATACTTTTACACCTGCAAGTACTCCTAATGTTACCATAAGAGCTTTAGCCTTGTTATCCATATCAGAAAAACTCCAGCTCAATTTTCCACTTGCATCTTCTGTTAAACCAAAGAAGTCCATTACTTGTTGTGTTAAATCTTCTATTCCTTTATCTAATCCTTCTAACATGTCATATTCTGGTAATGGTACGTCAAGTCCTCCACCTACTGGCGATGTGCCTGTTCCACTACCACCACTACTTGGTGTTGTTAAATTGTTTAATTCATCAAATCCTGCAAGTTGTCTTTTAAGCTTTGTAGCACTTCCGTTTGCATCTTCTAAGTCAGTTGCTATTCCACCTGTTGTCTGTTGTACTCCATCCCAGTTTAAATCTGGTATAGTAAATCCAAATAATTGTGCTATTGCTTTTGCTACTTTTCCTAGTACTTTTACTACTGCTATTGCTATTGGTATTATTGCGTTAAGTAATGGAATAAATATATTACCTATCTCTCTTCCAAGTAAAGTAAATTGTTGTTGTAATACTCTTAATGCGTTCGCACTTGATGTAATTGTTCTAGCCATATCACCTTGCACTTGTGGTATCTGTGTCATTAATGCTATATATCTTAATTGTGCTTTTTCAGCTTGTGTCATTGTTGAATATGTTTGTTCTATTCCGTTTGCATATGCTATTTGTTGTAAGGAAGCTTCATCCAGTGCGAAGCCAAGAGCTCTCACTGGTTCTATCTCCAGTGTATTCCAAATAATTCGTTACTTTATTTGCGTTCTCTTATGAACTGCTATGTATTTCTACATAGTTTAGACTATATCTTACACCTTTTTGGTGTCCCTCCATTTCGATGCACTTGCACCTACGATACTCTCTTCCACTTATGTGTGATTTCTCTAGTCGTTGAACGTTATTGACAATTTTCTTTGTATCTCCATATAAAACCTTTATATTGTTTAAATTCTCCTCTACAACATTGTGAAATATGTCCTTGTGATAATCCAGTCTGTCTATGTGCTTCTTTTGCAGACGGATATTCTTTTAACAAATTCATATTCATATCATATTGTAAAACAACTTTAGATTTTATATTATTAGTTAATCTTACCCCCAACACATCAATTCTGTGCCTTATATTTTCACTAGCTGTACACCATTCTAAGTTTTCTACTCTATTATCATCTTTTATACCATTTTTGTGATTTACTTGTGGTTTATTTTCTGGATTTGGTATAAATGCTTCTGCTACTAATCTGTGCATTCTTGCGTGAAAACCTTTTCCACTTTCATTTAAAGATATATTTACATAACCGTCTTTATCTCTTGTTGTTTTTAAAATATAAGGCAATTTATCTTTGTATTTACCTGCGTTTCCAGCATTTTTGTGTTTTATTCTTCTAACTCTACCTAAATTAGACACTTCTAGTCCGTAATATCCTTTAATTAATTTCCATTCTTCTTTCATAATTAAATTCCTCCTATATAATCTATTTAGATTATACCATATTATCGAACCATTGTCAATCTTCGCTTCTGATTTCCTACGTCATTACACGTTTAGGTGTCCCAGAAATTAAAAGGGTTATCATATATAATTCCTTATATATGAGGCAAATTATTTTACCTGCTAAAGCCGACCTTACTTTATTAGCACTTTCTTCAAAATCTAGATTATAAAACGAACTAAAGTCATAAACTAGCTGTGTTAAATTCTTAGACATAATATATGCTTTATCCGATGCTACACCAAAACCTTCTGCCATTATGTTAAATACACCCATATTACGCATCATTCCAGATGGATCTAAACCTAACGCTGTAGATACTGTATTTATCCATTCTTGTGCTTGTTCAGTGCTTTCTCCCATAGATACAGTAAATAAGTTTAAGTCTTCAACATATTTATTACTACTATCAATAAAGCTTGCTAAAGCATCTCCTACTTGTCTTGCACCATATACTATAGCACCAAAATTTATAGCACTTGATATTTTATTTAATACAGAAAAACTTTCTTGTGATTTTGTAGTATAACTACTTACTTTATTTAATTTACTAGGTAGATTATTTAATACGTTACCTACTTTTGTTAAGTTATTTGCAAGAGGTGTTAATGCGTTTGATAAAGTATTTATTTTTTTAGTAAAATCTTCTATTGTCTTATCGTCAAGTTTGTCATTTATATCTGGTATAGATTTTAATTGATTGAATACTTTTTTTAAGTTTGTTACTTCTAAACCTTTTAACGAATCTATAGATGCACCTATACTAGCCATCTTCTTACTAAAACTTGAAATATCAACTAAATTAAGTTCGTTAACTCTACTTGTTAAGTTTTTTAGTTGTGAATTTACTTTAGTAAAACTAGAAGATGTTTGTGGTAATAGTGTCTGAAATTCTGTTATTGTTTGTTTAAGATTTTTTAAACCATTACTAGCTTGTTCGGCTTCATAATCTATTTCAACGGAAAGCTTATCTATTGATGTTTCTGCCATATATAAGCCTCCTTATTATTTCTTTTCTTTGATTTCCATTTTTTTATTAACTCTCTTTGCCCAATTTTCAAAGAAAATCTTAGCTTTTTCTCTTTCTATTTCTACTTCTTTTTCTTTTTCTTTCTCTGTTTTCTTAAACAAAGAATAAGGTTGCTTTGAATATGGTATTGCTTTTGTTCCTTTTTTAGAAAAGGCATGTAGTACTGGAGAAGCATCAAGAATAGCCTCGAATACATACATGCCTTGTAACCATAATTGTTCATTTATTTGTTCTTTCCTTATTTTATAAGCTTCAAGATAGTATTTAGCAATCCAGCAATCTTCATACCAAAATTCTTGATAGCTCATGCCTATTGCCATAAAGAAAGGACATTGTTCTTTAAAAATCTGCGTGTAGGAAGATAACTCTTCTTCTTCACTGGATTTAGTTACATTATCTCCCAAGACACGTTTTTTCCATTATCCTTATTCTCTGAATCTTCACTTAATAGTGATTGGTAGCAATCATTTATCATATCTGATATAGCATTTATAAATTTACTTTTATCATTAATACTATTATAAATTTCTGTTACTTCATCCATTCTTATTTTTGCATGATGCATTAAGAACGCTCCTTGAACCATAAGAGGTATCATTGTAGCTGGTTTATTTCTTAATTCACTCATACTAAAACCTAATGTTTCTATGTCAGATACTGCTTTTCTATTATATTCTAATATATATTCTTTATTATCATAATTTAATTTGATTTGCTTACTCATTATCTATTTACTCCTTTTTTATTTAAAATTAGTCTCCTGTTGGTGCTGTTGGTGCTGTTGCCCAAGTTGGAGCAGATGTTGGTGTTACATATACACTTATTTCTAAAACAGAATCAACAGATGCACCCGGTACACCTAAAGATGCTGGCTCTCCTTGAAAATAACAACATTCTGTTATTCCCGGAATTTGAATTACAAACCAAGTAGCTTTATTTGTAGCTTTAGCTGTTTCAAAAGCTGTTACCATTTCTTCCCAAGCTGTTTTAAAATCTTCTGTTAAGTTAGCTGTGAATGTTAAAGCAGAACCTAAATCTTTTAAACCAGCAATATATGTTCTATATTCTGTTTCATCTAGTGTTGTTGTTTCTAGTAATGATGGTTCTGGATTTATTTCTGGTATTTCTTTTAACTCTGGAATAAAAGTATATCCAGTAGTAGGTTTAGTACCAGAAGTTGCTTCTACAGCATATCCAAATTTAATACCAGCTGTACTTAATCTAACACTCATATTTTTACCTCCTATATATTATATTTTGTTTTAAAAATAAACAACATTCATATCTATTTATATATCTCATAATAGTTCTATCACTATTTATTGCTACTAAAGGGTCATCTCCTTTTCTTTCAAGTTTATATTTTTCGCCACCTAATAGTTTGGATATTTTTGTTCCAAGTAGTTTAGCACTTCTTGAAGCATCTAATATCGTACCATCAGAAACTTGTGTTGTATCACATATACTATCTATTTGATAAGAAAGATTTGTTACTTGTTCGCCCTTATCTGTAGAATATTTAGTATTTTCACTATTTACTAGTTCTGTTATTACAACTAATGGATAGCTTACCTTGTTAGGTACTTCATAGCTTAATTTAACCATTACATTTGTAAAAGTATTATCTTCTTGAAGATATTTAATTATATCTTCTTTTATTTGATTTTCAATACTACGCAAATCTAAATCTTCGATAAGCCATCCCTCCCTTTTTGTTTAATCCTTTTTGCTAATTCACCTCTTATATATTGTGCTCCGTGATACATTTGAGCAGATGCGACTTGACCTTTTGAATGTATTTCTTTTACAACCCCATTTACTTTATGATAATATTTACTACTAGGATTTGTTGGAGTAAATGTATATTCTCCCTCATGCGTAAAATTATATCCACTTGGAATAGGAACTGGATAAGGTTGTTGTTTACCATAAATTCCATCTCCAAACTCGTTTTCAAATACGTGGTCGCCTTCTTGTGTTATAATAACTTTTCCGTCTTTTTCCTCAATATTTGTAGATGTGATTGTAGCACCTGTATCTACAGGAGTTTTAGCCTTAATAACATATATACTTTCATTAGCAACCTCTCTCACGCCTTCTTTAGTTGCCTCATTTATAACTTGTTCTATAGAATTTAATTTGTCTAAAAGTTCACCCATTGATTTTGAATTTAAACTTACTTTTATTTTTTTAGGCATATTATACCTCTCTTACAAGTCTTTTGAAATTTATTTTTACACTATTTAATGAATCTTCTGGAATTGTATTTACTATATAATCAGCTTCTTTACATAATATATCATGCTCTTGTGGAGGTTTTTTATATATATAACATCTATCGCCTTGTTTAAAAAGTTTACCTGTTTCTATATCTACAATTGCTTGTAAGTTTTCTGAATAATAATCAACAAAATTTAATACGTTTACTTGACTAGCAGTTGAGTTATAATTTACTTTAACTGGTATTGGCTCTTTAAACTTTGTTATTCCATTATCATCATAAGATTGACATAAATAAATTTCTCTTTTATTTCTCTTTAAAGTTCTCATATTATTCACCTAAGATTTTATAAGTGGCGTTATTTCATTCATTAAATCATCTGGATAATCACTTGCACTTTGATACACTCTATTTATTCCATTTTCTTGGTGTGATGTTTCTCCTTCTGCACCCATTTTAGTTAGCGAATAAAGTGCCATTTTACAAATTAAATTTGAATATTTTTCTTCGTATTCTACTCCGTCTTTTGGTGTAAAACCACGTCTTTCGTTTACCGCTTGTATTGCATCTTCTATTTCATCATAATATATGTCATCATTAAAAACTAAATCTCTTACTAAACATTTTCTTTTTAACTTTGCAAATATATCTACTTTAGACATTTTTTACACCCCCTTAAATAAGAATACTTTTCAACATTAAGCTATTACTCCACCTTTAGGTTTTTCTTCTTTAGCGCCCAAAAGTTCTCTAGCTCTTTCAATTGTAATTAAGTTATAACGAGGTAATTCATATTTCATAGTTGCCTTATCTTTAATAGGTACTATGTTTCCTTTTTCGTCTACTTTTAGTTTATAATATTTACCATTTGCAAGTATATAAACTTCTTTATTTAATTCGTATAACATTAAATTACCTCCTATTTCTTTTTATCTTTACTTTTTGTATCTTTTTCTTCTTTTGTATCTTTTGCAATTACTTTTTCTTCTTTTGGTATTCTTTTATCTTCTAATATCTTCCAACCAAATGGCTCATAATCTTGTTTAAAACTTTCATAGGGTATTTCTAATTTCATTCCACCATTAGTGATAACTACCATTTAGACACCCCCTTAAGCCACTGTAGCAATAAGGATTTTATCTCCATTTTCAAATGAAGGCATTACTGTTTGAGATACTTTTGTTTCTACATTTACAGGATCAGCTTTTTTCATTGTTGTAACTGCAACACCTACGTCTGTAATTTTTACATTTGCAATATTAGGACTTGAAAGCAAATCTGATTCTTCTGGTGTAGTTCCAAAACGTGTATAACCTAAAATTGTACCCGGTAGTAATGTTACTACGTTTTCTGGAAAATATCTTGAAGCAGTTGCACCTTTTGTTTTTTCTGTTCCTTCTGGATAATATACATCATCATATGTATAAACAGTTAAACCTGTTAAATTTTTTATAGCTTCTTTTGCCATTGCACTAGTTACAATTCCAGTACCTCCATTTAAAGGATAAATTGAATCTCTTAAATTCTCATTTTTTACTATATAATTAAATGTTTTAGTAGCCATAATAGCCCTTGTTGGTGTAGAACCTGTATTCTCTTTTACTGTAGATATCCAAGTTTCTAAATCTTCTAGTGGATTTGAATTAGCTGTGTCGCTCCATTTGTCTGTTGCAGTAGATAAAGTAACTTTTTGCCATTCCTCTAAGCCGTAATCATAATCTTTTGCAACACCATTATTATTAATAGAAATTGCACCTGTTGAAATAAGTTGTGCTCTCATTTTTTCTCTTGTTGCTCTAGCACCTCTTAAAAGTTCAATTTCATCATCAAATATTTCATTTAATACACTATCAATGTATTCTTGATTATTAGTTGCTAAAACCATATTTAAATTTTGTCTTAGTTCCTCATCAATTACTATACTTTCCTTAAAAAATGGAATTTCAGTTTCAACTTTATCGAATCCTTGTCTGCTTCTTGGTAATACATTTGCATCATAAGAACTTGCCCTAATTGCAATAGGTGCTCCTCTTCTACCCTTAATATAAGCTAATTTATTACTTAATTGTTTTTTAGATGGAAATAATTCTTCAAGCATAAATGTATCTGTATTAGGCATATTATCAAAATAAGCAGTAAGTGATTCTGCTGTTACAATATCAAAAATTGTCATATCTATTTATCTCCTCTCTTATATACTTTTCATAAATGTTATTTTAGTTAATGCTTTTTGTGCTTCTGTTACTGGCTGTGCAGTTGTTTCTATTTTATTTAGGTCAACAAATCCAAATACTAGCATTGTTGCATTTGCATCTCCGTCTGTTACATCTACGTCATGTAACAAAATACCTTGTGACTTACTTCCGTTAGAACTATCGTTTGTAACTTTTAATGCAGTTTGTCTGTTAGTAAGTACACTAGTATCTCCACCTACTGCTGTACCAGCTTTAATTATTTTTCTTCCGTCAGAACCCGCAGACACACCAGTATTTCCAACAATAACTGGAATTGAAAATGCTTTTTCTGGTGCAATTAATATTGATTTAGGTGTATCATAAGAAGTCTTTTTAACCATGTTTACAGTTGCCATTATTTAATTTCCCCCTCTATTCAAAAATTTTTGTACTTTTTTTATTTTGTTCAAATACCTTTTGTTGTTTTTTTGCAAGTCTTACGCCAATATTTAAGTCTTGGTTTGCTTGCGAATCTCCTACTTGAATTGAATTAGTTTTGCTTATTGTTTCTTTTTTAGCGTCTTTTTGTCCTTGTTCATAAGCATTTTTTAACAATTTACCTAAGTATGAACTAACAGTAGCATTTTTACTCTCATCTTCTAAAGTTATTGAGTCAAGAAATTCATCAAACTCTTTATCATCTGATTTAATACCAATTTTATCTCTCATTTCAGATGTTGAAGCTACTAATACAGATTTATTAGCACTAAATACTCTTTGCTTAATAAGTTGAGTAAGTTCTTCTATTTTTTTATCTTTATCCTCAACCTCTTTTGCTCTTTTTTCTTCATCTGTTAACTTTGAACTTAATTGATTTTTTAAATCTTCAATTTGTTTATTTAACTCTTGCGTTTTTGTTTTTTGTGTTGCATCAGCAAAATCTTTTCTTACATAATCTCCTGTTGATAAATCAGCAATTTTTTTGCCTTGCAATGCAGTATTAATTTCGTCTACTGTCATTCCTTCTTTGTAATCTGTTCCTAATAATTCTTGTATATCCATAAATATTCCTTTCTCTATACCGTGATTATAGCACTTCTCTGTGCGTGGTACGACTTGCGTTATAGCTCAGCAAGTTAGAGCAAATTTTTTGGACGTGAATTATAGTGCTTCTCTGCACATGTCCTATATATAAAAAAAGAGCTAATAAGATATTTTTAATCTTATCGGCTCTTCTTTAAACAATATTATGTTTCCAAAGCTCTAAGTTATATACTCTTTTTACATTCTATTTTATCATTCTTAAAAGTAACAGTACCATTATCAAACGTTATGTCAAATATGTTATCACATTTTGTACATTTTGACTGGAATTTACATTTACTACTTTTATCTATTTTAAGAAGTTGTCTGTTGCATAGTGGACACTTCAACTTCTTCATTTGAGTTTCCATTTCCTTGTTCTTCATTTGTATTTCCATTTGTTCCTCCATCATTATAGTTTGAATAATACTTTTCAAAGTATTTTTCTCCTCTTGATGCAATTTCATTTACATTTGTAGTTATATCTACTATGTCAAGTGCATCTCTAGGATCTAATGTTTCTGTTGCAATTAATGTAGAATATGCTTGAGCTTTTGTAGATAAGTTATCGTTTTTATTTCTGCTAAATTTAATTTCTATATCTTTTGCTCTTAAATCTTCTAATTTATCATTTACATAACTTAATATATCTAAAATTATTACTAGCTGTTGTTTTTTGCCTTTTCTAAAGAATTTCTCTTTATTTCTTGCAAGTGTTTCTAGGTCTGCCCAACCATCTCTTAACTTAACGGCATCTCCGGTGTCTCCACCACCACCGCCACGTGTTTTTCTGTCTGGTATTCCGACAATTTTCCATAAACTCTCTTCAAGATATTCTCTTAAGTTTTTAGTTGTTTCTGGATTTAATTGTTGTGTTATATATTTTGCATCTGCATTCATACCTTGTGGTGATTTAATTTCTATTATTCTGTTTTTCTTAATGTCTTCTCTTACTTTCTTTCTAGTTTCATCATCATCACCTAGTGTAGCATTAATAAATACTAATAAACTCTGTACATAGTTTTCTATATCATTTACACTGTCTGAACTTACTTTATCTATCGCATCCAGTATAGTAAGTGCAGTTTCATAATCTCCAGTTAAGAAATGATTGTTTTCAAATACAGTTATAGGATTACCTCTAAATCCATGTAACCCTAAATCTTCTATATCTTTTTCTCCTAAATT
>DVHV01000167.1 GCA_018711775.1 Candidatus Onthocola stercoravium
CATCATTATAAATATCAAATACGGGAGATAACTCCCCATTTAAAATTTCTAAGTCTAAAAGCATAAAAAATCACCATTTATAGGATATCCCAAAATAGTGATTTTATTAAATTATCTTAATTAATATTTCATTCATTACATACATTTTTTCTGGATTAATATATATATGACCCTTTTTCTTAATTAAATCCTTATTTTTAAATAGAGGTTTTAAATCATAAACAGTTTCAATATCTTCCCCGTATTTTTCTTTAAATTTATTAATGTCAATCCCTGCATACTTGCGAAGCCCTAACATAATTTCATGATCCATTTTTTCTTTTTTACCTAATATTTCCTTTTCAGCAACATAGTTACCTAAAAGATATTCTTTTAAATTTTTCGTATTTTGATATCTAATGTCATCGATATAACCTGCCGCACCTAAACCAAAGCCATAATATTCTTCATTACCCCAATAAACTAAATTATGTTTTGATTCATATCCCGGAATAGAAAAGTTACTTATCTCATAGTGATTAGCTCCACTTAACCTTTTTTCAATAGTTTTAAACATTTCATAATCTAATTCTTCCCTAATATAATCCGTATCAGCATTGGCTAATTTGGTATGATCTTCAATTATTAAACTATAGGTACTTATGTGAGTAGGATTTAATTTTAAAAATAAAGTTAAATCTTTTTTTAAATCACTAAGTGTTTCTCCTGGTATAGCATACATTAAGTCGATATTTATATTATTAAATCCATACTCCCGACATAGTTTTATTTTTTCCTCGGCATCTTTAAAATCTGCAGTTCTCTCTAAAAATGCCAAATTCTTTTTATTAAATGATTCAATACCGATACTAAGTCTATTTACTTTATTATATTTAAGCAAAACTAACAATTCTTTAGTAATATCACTTAAATTACATTCAAAAGTAAATTCTTCTAATTCATCAGTTTTAAAAATTGAAATAATTTTAAATAACCTACGTAATTCTTCAATACTTAAAGCCGATGGTGTTCCTCCACCGATATAAATCGTTCTTACTTGATCGTCCATATATCTATCTTTTATCTCGTTACGAAGACCTGTAAGGTATGCTCCAACCCACTTTTCATTATAAATAAATTTACAAAAGTCACAATACGAGCAAATATTTTGGCAAAAAGGAATATGTATATAAACAGATTTGCTCATTATTTTCTTCCTGAATTGTTATAATTTTTCCAAATGTTTGAATATGAATCACATAAAGTCTCATAAGCACTTCTATATTCTGGATACTGTTCAAGTAATTCTTCAACTCTTTGCGAATAATGACTTCTACCAACAGAAAAAACATGCGAAATTGTTAATATACTTAAAGCATACTTTATTTGATATTTTAAAATAGTTAAACATTCTTGATCAGTTAATGGTTTACCACTTTTTCGTGTTTTAATAACTTCATTTGCTTCAGCATCAGTTATTTCTTGAATAGTTTTTTTAACTAAATCCTTATCTTTATTAATATATGCTAAACAAAGTCTCCGAAAGAAATTCTTAAACTTTGCCACTGCTTCTTCTTGGGTATTAGCAACATTCTGGCTTCTTCTATATACTGAATCATTTACCTCACTATTCCAAACATACTTTCTATTAAATTCATCCACTGGCATACCTAACAAATTAGCCATTGTTTCGGGAAGCATACCAAATGTTAGCATAGACATAACTATAAAATTTTGCCTTCCCTTTTCACTTGGAAATATTTTACTAATATTATTCATAACAGTTGTCATTTTTCTTCTCCTCCTAAAACTGCTAAAAAAGCTTCTTGTGGAACTTCGACAGCTCCAACCATTTTCATTCGTTTCTTACCTTCTTTTTGTTTTTCTAATAATTTTCTTTTTCGAGAAACATCCCCACCATAACATTTCGACAAAACATTTTTACGCATTGCACTAATGTTTTCTCTAGCAATTACTTTAGAGCCAATACTGGCTTGAATTGGTATTTGAAACATCTGACGAGGTATTAATTCTCTTAATTTAGTAACTATTGCCCTACCTTTAGAATAAGCAAAATCTTTATGCACTATGACACTTAAAGCATCAACTACTTCCCCGTTAAGTAAAATATCCATTTTTACTAAGTTACTTTCTTTGTAACCACATATATCATAGTCAAATGATGCATATCCTTTAGTAGTACTTTTTAATTTATCATAAAAATCATATACGATTTCTGATAAAGGTATTTCATAATGGACATTTATTCTTGTAGCATCAATATATTCAATTGATTTATAAATTCCCCTTTTATTTTGACATAGTTCCATAATCGGTCCCACATATTCTGCGGGAGCAATTATACTTGTATAAATATAGGGTTCTTCAATTTTTTCTATCTTTACTTTATCTGGCATCTTATTCGGTGAATCTACTTCAATTTGTGAGCCATCAGTCAAAGTTACTTTATATACTACACTAGGACTTGTTGCTATAATACCAATATTAAATTCGCGGTCAATACGTGATATGATAACATCCATATGAAGTAATCCTAAAAAACCAATTCTAAAACCAAACCCTAATGCTTCACTAGTCTCCGGTTCAAAAGAAAGGGCAGCATCATTTAGTTTTAATTTATTTAATGCTTCTTTAAGTTCTTCATATCTATTAGCCTCAGTTGGAAAAATACCAGAGAAAACCATCGGTTTCATTTCTTTGTAGCCTGCAAGTGGTTCTTCCGCCGGATTTTTTAAAGTTGTTACCGTATCCCCAACAGAAATTAAACTAATATCTTTGATAGAAGCGGCGATAAACCCAACTTCTCCACTTTCTAGACTAGAGTATTTTACCTCTTTTGGAGTATGAGCCCCAAGTTCGACGACTTCAAAAACACCTCCAGTAGCAAGCATTTTAATTTTATCACCGACATTAATTTTTCCTTCGACTACTTTAACTAACAAGATAACACCGCGGTAAGAATCAAAATAAGAATCGAATATCAAAGCTCTAGTTGGACTTGCCTTATCTATTTTTGGTGGTTCGATCCTCTCGATAACTGCATCGATTATGTCACTAACACCTTCACCAGTTTTGGCGCTACATAAAATAATATCTTCATCTTTAAAACCTAAGACATCTATTAATTCTTGCTTAACCTTAGGAATATTGGCATTAGGTAAATCGATTTTATTTATAACAGGAATAATCGTTAAATCATTATCGAGTGCCAAATACAAATTGGCAAGTGTCTGGGCCTCAATACCTTGCGCTGCATCTACAACTAAAACTGCTCCTTCACAAGCCGCTAAGCTTCTCGATACTTCATAGGAAAAATCGACATGTCCCGGTGTATCTATCAAATTAATTGTGTAACCCTTATATTCTAATTTTACAGCATTTAACTTAATAGTAATTCCCCGTTCTCTTTCTAAATCCATACTATCTAGCAATTGATCTTTCATTTCTCTTTTGGATACGGCCCCCGTAATTTCTAAAATACGATCCGCTAGCGTACTTTTCCCATGATCTATATGAGCAATAATCGAAAAATTTCTAATTTTTGCTTGTTCCATATAACAACACCTGCAACTATTATACAATAAACTTTTTAAAAACCAAAGAAAAACATTTAAAAATGGCACCTAATGCTTACTATTTATTAATATATACTAAATTTCTCCTTTATAAAAATAAATTTCCATAGCATCCTCACTATAACTTGGTTTAGATATATCAATATTTAGTTTATTACTAATGCTATAAACTAAATATTGCGAAGCAATTAATAAATCAAATTCACATAAAATACCATCAAATGCACTTTCAATTATTAAATTATTACCGTTACTTAAATAACTTAATAACTTAATTTCATATACACTACTATTTTTTTGTTTAAAATATATATTTTTTTTAGAACTTAAATGTTCATAATTTACAAATCTACCATGAGAAAAATTTTTCTTTTCATGAACTAGACAATTAAAAATACCCGATTCTATTATTTTACTTTCTAAATCAATTGTAGCACTCGTTGTAAAATCACC
>DVHV01000168.1 GCA_018711775.1 Candidatus Onthocola stercoravium
GTCAAATCATCTTGGTATTCTTTTTTTATCTTTGTAAGTCTTGCTATAAGAGATTGTTCCATAGTTTTAAATGTTTTTAAATCTATTACATTATCATCATATAATTCTTTATTTACAATTAATCTAAACTCTAATAACTTATACTCAAATGGCAAGTGTTTTGTACTGAATTTAACTTCTATATCGTTATTTTCATACATTATGGATTCCTCCAAGTTCTTTAAATTTTATGAAACTCAAATTAAAAAAGAACTTATGACTAAATTTAGACATTATCTTTATGTCCTTTCTCTAAAGTTAAGTCTTGTTCCAAAGGATTCTTCAAATGTATTTCAATAGTAGACTTGCCATTATTACCAGTATCTATTTCTACATGATATACTTCTTTATTAACTTTTCCTTTTATAAAAGTTGTTTCTTTTGTGGAAAGTGGCTCACTAACTTCAAAACTAGCATAGGTACGGTTATTATTTTCTTTGTATTCAAATATATTTATTTTTTCTTTTAATAAATCTTGTACTACTTGAACAATGTTTTCTAGTTTTTTTATTTCTTCTTCCCTAAATTTATCATAAGAGGATAATTCTTCTTTATATAAGTCTTTATTACTTTTATTTCGTAAAAGTCTATCATATTTAGTTTGAATATTCTCAACTGTATAATAAGTATAACTCAAGTCTTTTAACGGTGTTACATTTCGTTTTAATTCGCCACTAGAGTAACAAGATAACTTTTTATATATAACAGTATCTCTAAATATCGGATAACCAATATTAGGAAATATGATAGTTTTATAATGTAGATTTTTTACTTCATCTGGTGTAAGTAGATCACGAGCAATTAGAGAAGTAGATTTATTACCGTTGTAATTCATTAAACTAATTGACTGACTTATTGAATTAGATTCTATTGTTTTTTTACCTAATCTTTTGCTAATCGCTTCAGCAGTATCCATTGTATTTGTTTTTAAATAAGCGAGTCCAGAGTTATCAAGAATAATTTGGGCAACTTCTTTACCATAAACATTGTCTAATTGACTTAAACTTTGAATAAATAAGTGATACCTTAATCCACGAGATCTAGCAACGGATATTATTGATTCAATACTGGGTTCAATTAATGGTGGGCAGTTAGAAAATTCATCACATATCCAGTCAATTTCAATGGGTACTTTTTTGTTTTCATTAGAGTTAGCCAATTTTACAAGTTCTTTATATAATAATCCTAAAATTATAGTAACAAGCGAATAATATATTTTATCTTCATCTGGAACTATAACATATAGTGCTGATTTAACTTTTCCTAAAATATTAAAATCAAAATCTGATTTACTAATTACATTAGCAACATTAACGTCATCAAAGATTGCCATTTTCTCTGAAAACACACTAGTAATAGATTTATAAGTGTTTTCGCTTGATGATAAAATAGGAATTAAACTGTCTTTAGATTTAGCACCATAAGGCTTTTGCTCAATATAATATTTAAACTTTTTAGAGTTTTTTTCTTCCATAGTAGAGTTTTGAAATTTACGAATAGAGGTCATAGTTATTTGTTCTCGCTTTACTTTACCATCTTTATATTCTTCCAAAAAAAAGCCAATTAGTCCCTCAAGAAGATTCTTGGCACTATTATTCCAAAAAGGATCTTTACCTTGTGATTTATCATAAGTGATCATTGATGCTATGGAAGTAATTAATCTATTTGTTTCAGCATAACTAGAAATTGACTTATTTAAATAATCTAATTTTTCTTCTTCATTATCTGTATTATCGCCTTTATTTTCAAATTCAATATACTTTTCATACTCACAAATAATCGGCTCTAGTATATTGATATGATTAGACAATTCTGGATGTCTAAAATCTATTGTTAAAATTTTATAGCCTCTATCATATAACATTTTAGAAGTAACATGATATATTTCGCCTTTAGGATCAGTTACAAAAACACTTCTTGGCTTTTTAGCATTAGCAATAAAACTAATCATTGGAATAACACAAGTAACACTTTTACCAGATCCACTTGATCCTAAATAAACATAATGGGGAGTTTCTTTATCAAACCATACATGAGTAACACTTTTATCATAATAAACTGGAAAACCAACTTCATTTATATTAGAAATTTTTTCTTTAGTAAAATTTTTATTAATTTCTGCTTCGGTTGCAAATCTTGCAGATCCATATTCATTATTACTTTTGATTTTATGTTTTGAAATAATTGGTTCAATATATATAAAACCAACAATAAATAAAATCAATATTAACAATAAAAAAATGAGAGATAAACTCATAGTCTATCCCTCACTAATTTATTGTTATAACTCATAATCCTCCTTGGTCTTATTTAATTCTTTTACCATGTTATCAATAATAGAATTAATATCTTTACGAGTTATATTTCTAAAATTTTCATAACCATCTTTAAAATAATAGTTTTCATTTGTATTATGAATATCATCTAACATATATTTAACTCGTTCCCAGCCAGATCTTTCTAAAGTATTTCTAACCGGTTCTTCTAAATCGTTATTATCGTAAATATCATCTGTATATTCATATAAATTATTTTGATATACAAAGTCCATAAAGTTATCTATATCTAAATACATAACATCATCGTTTTCAACACTTTTAAAATTTAATAATTCTTTTATCATATAACCACCAGCCTTAATCTATTTCATAATCATCATAATTCTTATCTATGATTTCATTTATTGCTAAATCTAATCCTTTTTTAAGAGTAGGATTATTTCTAATATCTTCATAAGTGAGTTCTAAAGCATCTAGTGTACTAGATATATCACGAGTATAACTATATTCGTGATTTTCAAGTTCACTAATAAACATATCTTTGATATAACCAGCACCAGTTTTATCTTTTTCTATTAACTCATTATGTTCTTTTCTTATATCTTCCCACAGTTTATTATAAGTATCTAGATCAGTTTTTCTTATATAGCCACCACCACCGATGGAATATATTTTATCAGTATCACTTGGCTCTAATCCCCAATTTTTCATACCGTTATCGAATTGCTCTTGATTAAAAGCAAACATTAATGGAAATTCATTAACTCTTTTTTGATGTATTTCTCTTAATTCATCATACTTATTTTTCATTTATTACCACCATCCTTTAAAATATATATTTTTTTATGATAAATAAGTAAATTTTCAATAGTCTTACCATCTTTAATAACTCTATATCTATTTCCCCAAAAACATTTATGTTTCCACCATAAACTATTTAGTATTTGTTTTATTTTCATTAAGCATCAACTCCTTTGTAGTTTCATTAATTCTTTTATTAGCAATATCAAAATACTTTTTATTTATTTCAAATCCGATATAATTTCTATTTTCTAAAATACAAGCGACTGCAGTAGTGCCACTACCTAAAAAACAGTCCAAAACTAAATCATTTTCTTTTGAACTGTTCCTTATTAATTTTCTAATTAGGGGAAGTGGCTTTATTGTAGGATGCCCATATATTTGTTTATCTTTAACATTTATAGTAGATAAATATATTGTTTTAGCATCCTCATAATTGCTCGGTTGACAATAACCATTTTTTCTAAAATACAAACAATATTCTTTGTCGCCTAAATACTTGTTATTGTGTAGGGGCATAGGATTAGTTTTTCCCCATATAATAATTTCTAATTTACAATTAAGTTTATCCATAAAATATTTAATGTAGGTAGGTATTTGTCTACCATTACACCAAATATAAATATTAATATTTTTCATAACTCTAATTAATTCATCTAACACCGATAAATCAAATCCATTAATTAAATTACTTGCTTTTAATTCATTTTCTAACTTAATTAGTTCTTTGCATAATTTACCAGTTCCTTTTTTACCACCTTTAGTAGAAATATCATAAGGTGGATCTATGACAACTAAATCAATAGAATTATCTGGTATTTTTTTAAGACCAATTAGACAGTCCTCATTGTATATTTTATTTACCAGCAAAAGTAGAATTCCTTTCATAAAAAAAAGTAGGAAGTATATCCCACCTTTGTCTAATTAAATAGCCATAATCTATTTTTAATATATTACTTAATCTATATAAATAAACACTACTAACATTTTTTATCTTATCATTTTCAACTTTACTTAAAGTAGAGATTGATATATTAGAAATATTTGATAGTGCTTTCAAAGTTAAATTATTTTTTAATCTTTCTTGTTTTAATATTTTCCCAATTTTATTTATAAACATTCCTCCTTTATTTAAAATTTATTGTATAAAAAAACAGACCATAGTATTATGATCTGCACTATTAATTGTAATTTTAGTGAATAGTAACTTAATTTTCTTTTTTATTAAACATATGGCGTA
>DVHV01000169.1 GCA_018711775.1 Candidatus Onthocola stercoravium
TAATTTGATTATTTAAGATATTCGAAAATTTTGAATAAATGATTATCGTAGTTTTTAAAGTATATATTATCATATTTTCCACAAAAGAAAAATCATACTGTATCGGTATTAAATAATATAAAATTATAAAAAATAAGACCTAATTAAGACCTAATTCAAATTGAAACATTAAAAAATCCCGTATTTACGGGAGTTATAAACTTAATGGTGGAGCAGAGGAGAATCGAACTCCTGTCCAATATGCCCTATTATACAATATCTACAAGTTTAGGTAGATTTGTAATGTCCTAATTAAATGGCTCTACACTAACCTCATAATCAGTAAGTTTAGTAAATTTCGATATATTATCCTAAACAAATAATATATTATATCTTATATTTATGAACCCCTATCTTAACCTATAAGAGAAATTAAGTAGAAGTGCTCCCTTAACCTACTATTAGGCAAAAGCAGGAGCGAAACTATAGTTATTAGTTTCGTCATTTAATTTTAAGTTTGCACTTAAGGTATGCCGACCACTTGCAATCATATCTAGTAACATATGTCGAAACCAAAATACTGCCCCGTACTTGTTAATTATAACAAAAAAAGGACTAAATGTCCATTATTTTCAACAAATGTTCGCACTTGATTCTGCATTTAAAGAATAATCTGTAAAATCACGTTTTAAATATAATGGATATGCTGCTGCTCCAATCATGGCAGCATTATCGGTACAATAAATAAATTCGGGAATTGTCAGTTTAGCATTATTTTTATTAGCTACATTTTCTATTTCCTTACGTAAATATTTGTTGGCGGATACTCCTCCAGCAACAATGACATTTTTGATGCCAGTATTTCTTAGAGCCAAATCAACCTTTCTGGCTAGTTCATCAATAGCAGTGGCTTGGAAACTGGCTGCTAAATCAGCGCGTCTTATTTCATTGCCTCTTTGTGTTTCATTATGAACTAGATTAATGATAAAGCTTTTTAATCCACTATAACTGAAATTATAAGTGTTATCTAGTACTGGTTTTGGTAGTTCATATGATGGAGTTCCTTCCAATGCTAATTTTTCAATTCCTGGACCTCCAGGATATGGTATATCAAGTATTCTTGCTACTTTGTCATAAGCTTCACCGATAGCATCATCTAAAGTTGAACCTAAAAGTTCAAAATCATAATCATCTTTCATGATAACCAGTTCAGTATGTCCTCCACTTACTACGAGGGCAAGTAAAGGAAACTCTAATTTGTTATTAATTGCATTAGCATAGATATGTCCTATTAAATGATTTACTTTAATTAAAGGTTTATGATAAACATAAGACAAAACTTTAGCAAATTCAATACCAACTAGTAAGGAACCTAATAGACCTGGTTTATAAGTTACTGCAATGGCATCGACATCACTAACTTGCATTTTAGCTTTATTTAATGTTTCTTCTAGAACCATAGTTATGTTTTCTGTGTGCATGCGTGATGCTATTTCTGGAACTACTCCACCAAATTCAGCATGAGTTTTCATTTGGGTAAGAATTGTAATGGCTACAACCTCATGACCATTTTTTACTATTGCAATACTCGTTTCATCACATGACGTTTCAATTGCTAAAATATAAACATCTTTCATTTATTTATTCCCCCATTTCATAATATAGGCATCTTCATTACCATAATATTTGTTTCGTTTTCCTACTACTTTAAAATCTAGTTTTTTATATAAAGTGTAGGCTGGTATATTAGCACTAGATACTTCTAAGGTAATCGTTTTATTGTCTTGGTAACAATAGTTATTAATAAGATACTTTAAAAGCTTAGTACCTATTTGTTTATTTCTCTTTTCTTCTGCAACAAAGATGCTTAATAAATCAATGTTGTCCCCAAAATCTAGAGCATATAAGTAGGCATCAATATAATCAGGATTTTCACTTACTAATACTATGGCTAGTTCGCTATCTATTTCAGTTTCAATATGAAAAGTTGATGCAAAATTTTCATGAAGAATACTTCCTAAAGTGTTTATCTCATCAACATCTTTACTACTTGCTACTCTTATCAATTTCTACTCCAATTTTTTTAATGTATATAGGTTTTACTTGATGAGGATTAATACTCTTTCTATTTTTTAAGAATGCATATATTTTTTCAACATCGATGTTGTAGTTTAGATAATAATCATTGTTCCTATTTAGTGTAGAAAAATCTTGATTTTTTAAATAACTATAATCTTCGATTAAATTAAAAGATTCATCGAAATTACCTACATAGTAGCCATTAGAATCACTAAATGCCACCTTATAAATATTATTGCTTATGGCCATGCATTCTAAGGCTGTAACGGTCTTTATTTGGATATTTAAGGTATACGCTAATGTCTTAGCAATAGTTACTCCTAAACGAACACCAGTAAATGATCCAGGACCATTTACAACAACTACTTCATCTAATTTAATACCATCGATAACTTTAATTATACTTGGAAAAATATATTCACTATTATTTTTTTTGTTGATAACTAATTCTTTATCAACAATTTTTCCATCTTTTAAAAGATATATAAGAATATCCCATAGATGAGTATCAATAAATAGAGTGTACATTATAATACCGCACTACAAAGTTCTTCATATTTTTCACCATATGGTATAAATACTAGAACTCTGGTATCTTCATCAATTACTTTAAACTTGATAACTAATCTTTCTTGAGGTAAGGAGTCTTTGATAATATCCGCCCATTCGATGATAGTTATGCCACCTTTATTGAAATAATCTTTAAAACCTATACTTTCATCAGTTTCCTCTAAACGATAAACATCCATGTGATATAAAGGAAGTTCACCATTTAGATATTCTTTTATTATATTAAATGTTGGACTAGTAATAGTATCTTCAATGCCAAGTGCTGCAGCAAATCCTTTAGTAAATACTGTTTTACCACTTCCTAGTTCTCCTACAAGACAGATAACCATATTAGGGAACTTTTCACTTTCTATATTCTGCGCTAATGTTAATGTGTCTTCAACTGAACGTGAAGTAAATTTATATTCCATAATTTAATCACCTGATTACATTATAAATTAAAAAAATCACTTATACAAGGTATTAGTGATTATTTGACAGTTTATTTAAAATAGTATTTTTAAGCAAAAAAAAAATAGGCAACTTCCTATCTTAGCATTACACTATTGTTGGCGTATTAGGTCTTAACTTCTCTGTTCGGGATGGACGAATTACACTATTATTA
>DVHV01000170.1 GCA_018711775.1 Candidatus Onthocola stercoravium
AAACTACTTTAAAGATTTAGATGATTTATCTTCTATAAAAGATGTCTATACAGCGGATGTTTTAATTAATATTAATGAGGAAGAAATAAATTCAATTCAAAATTATATAAATAGTAACTATAAAATAGCTTATCCCATTTTGAAAAATAATGTAAAAAATAAAATAAGTTATAATATAAGAAGAATATTTAAAGAAGGAGATTATTATATAGCTATCATAGATGCTATATTTAATGATGTTGAGTATACTGGTAAATTAAAAATAGAAATAGTTAATAATTATCCTCAATATTCTGAATTAATATTTTACTAATAAGGGCTTGTCATAATAAAAAAGTATGTTATAATATTAAAGACAAAGGATTACTATGTCATGAATTTGACATGGCGGAAGGAGCGAAAAATGAAAAAGAACATCCATCCAGAAGTTAAAGAAGCTGTAGTAACTTGTGCATGTGGTGCAACATTTACAACTCGTTCAACAAAAGATAAAATCGATGTTGAAATTTGCAGTGAATGTCATCCATTCTATACAGGAACACAAGGAAAAGCAAAGAAAACTGGAAATATTGAAAAATTTAATAAAAAATTTGGTTTAGACAAAGAACAAAAGTAGTAATATTTTTGTTTTTTTTCAATATTTTAGTATAATTAATTTAGGGAGATGATTAAAATAAAAATTTTTCTAGGAGTAGACCATCAAGGAGCCAAATATAAAGATGATATAATTACTTATTTAAAAAATAATGGTATAGATATAGAAACATCAGAATTAAAAAATAGTGATGCTGATGACTATCCAGATTTTGCATATGATATTTGTAAGAAAGTTTTACAAGAAAATGCTTTAGGAATACTAGTCTGTGGCTCTGGTATAGGTATGAGTATCGCTGCTAATAAAGTTAAGGGTATAAGATGTGCTAGAGTATTTGATGAAAATGATGCCTTCACTGCCAAAAATCATAATGGGGCTAATATAATTGCTTTTGGAACTAATCTAAGTTTAGATACTATTTATAAAATAATTGATACTTTTATTGCCACCAAAAGTCCTTGTGAAGAAAGACATTTAAGAAGAATTGAAAAAGTAATGAAAATTGAAAACGGAGATTACAATGGATTATAAAATTATTCTTTACATAGTTTTCACTTTTGTTGCGGCATTTGCCTTGTCTGGAGTAAATTTTAATACCATCATTAAGAAAGATAAAACGATTGAAGCCCGCGTTTTGGTAATAGTTTTAAGTCTTTCTTTAGGATATTTATTAACTAATTTTGTAGTAGAATTTGTCAATTAATCATAAATTATTTTCAAAATACATAAAATTATTGAGGCCAAAATATGCAAAATAAATATTTAATTATAATAATAGTTGTTTTAAGTATAATAGCCATAGTAAGCAGTCCAAATAAAGAAGAGACTGCTTATTTTAATGATGATTTAGTAAATGTTACAGTAAAAGATGTAGATAGTAATGAAGAAACAAATCTCGATTTAGAAGAATATGTTGTTGGAGTAGTTGCTGGAGAAATGCCTGCATCTTTTGAAATTGAAGCCTTAAAAGCCCAAGCAATTGCTGCCCGAAGTTATGCTTTATCTAAAATCGAAACATCTACTGAAAGCTATGATTTAGTAACGGACATTACCAATCAAGTATATATAACTACTGAAGATATGCAAGAAAAATGGGGAGAGGATTACGATTTTTATTATGATAAAATCAAAAATGCCGTATCAGCCACTAAAAATTTAGTAATGGAATATGAAGGGGATGTAATAAGCGCTTATTATTTTGCTATGAGTAACGGTGCTACTGAAGATGTATCTTTAGTCTTCGGCGAATCTCGCGATTACCTTAAAAGTGTCGATTCCTCTTGGGATGAATCCGTCAAAAACTTTTCGGTAACGACTACTTTTACTAAAGAAGAATTCTGTTCCAAACTTAGTATAGATTGTTCTAATATAACCATCGGAGCAATAGATCGCAGCAGTACCAATCGCGTAAATACCATCGTAATAAATGATAAAGAGTTTAAAGGAACAACTTTACGCACTTTATTAGGATTGCGTTCAACTGATTTTACGATAGACATTGCTGATGATATAAAAATTACTACCAAGGGTTATGGACATGGTGTTGGTATGAGTCAATATGGGGCTAACGAAATGGCTAAAAATGGTGCAAGTTATGAAGAAATATTAAATCATTATTACAAAGATATCGATATCGTTGAAATAAATGTATAAAATATCCAAATAATTCTCATACTTTAATTAGGATGGTGAATTATGAAGAAAAGAAAATTAAAAGGATTTGTCTTGCCAACAGTTTATGTTTTAGTAATTGGAATTTTATTTATTAGTATTTCCTTTCTAGGATCAGCCTTACAAAATCAAATTAATTATGAAGATGATTTATCCGTAAGTGCTCTAGAAGATGAGGAAGTAACACCAGTAATTAAAAATGAAGAAGAGGTAACAACCGATCAAATTGTAAAACCATTTACTTCTTCTTCCGTAAGTGTCAGTAAATCATACTATAGTAAAGACGATGATGAAGCAACTCAACAAAATTCTTTAGTATATTATGAAAAAACTTATTTACAAAATAGTGGCATTTTATATTCTGCTACTGAGGCATTTGATATTGTAAGTGCCTATAATGGAACTGTATCAAATATACGTGAAGATGAAATGCTAGGAACTGTTATTGAAATAACTCATAACCCCAATTTAAAAACAGTTTATTATAGCTTAAGTGAAGTTAGTGTTGCTAAAGATGATGTAGTTACATCAGGACAAATTATTGGAAAAAGTGGGGATAATATTTTAGAAGATACTAACGAAAATTGCTTGTTATTTGAAGTTTATTATAATGGTAATACAATTGATCCTGAAGAATTTTATACAATGAATATAAAAGACCTTCAATAAAACATAAAATAATCCCTTAATAATATAATTTATTAAGGGGTTGTTTGGTTATGGATAAATTTATTGAAAAAAGAGTATTACAAGAAGCAAATCATATAATTAAAACAAAAGACACTATTAGAAAAACAGCAGAGTCTTTTAATGTTAGTAAAAGTACTATACATAATGATTTAAAAAACAAATTAAAAAAAATTGATCAAAGTTTAGCAAATGAAATAAGCCTAATATTTAAAAATCATGATGAAAATAAACATATTAGAGGTGGTGAAGCTACCAAAAATAAGTATAAAAAGAGGTAACATAAAATGAAACTTAATAATACAATTTATTTAACTGATGATACAATATATGTAAAAAACAAAAAAAGAAATAATATTATAAAATACAAAATAAACAAAAATATAATACTATATGGAAAAGTTTATAATATAGAAAAATTTACCAAAGTATACAGTATGTTATTAAGTGAAAATAAACTTAATAACAATTTATTTGGTGATACAATAAAAATTATAATAAATCCAACTTATACACCAGCAGATATTTTCTTTTTAAAAACTATTTTTGAGAAATTCAATTATCGTAAAATAGTATTTGAACAAGAAACAAAAAAATATAAATTAAATCAAAGCAATGCTTATTTAAACATATTTGATAATTATTTGCTTTTAAGTTACATTGATGAATACAAAAAAACAAAATCTTTTTTAATACCTAATAACTATTTTAATACTTTGAATGATACTTTAAAATATATAAAAAATAAAATTGCTAATAAAGATTTATATTTAATAGGAAAAGGTGAAATATTAACTGAAATATTCAATTCTTTTGAAAAAAAATATCAAAATAAAACGTATATTTACAAAGATAGTGAGGTGTTTTTACTTATTTAAGTAATAAAATGTCGAACTTTGTCGTACTAAAATGTTTGCTTATCTTTTGGTTATGTGTTAAAGTTAAAGTGAAGAGGGAAGGAGTGTGTGATATGATGCAAGGCAAAGTTAAATGGTTTAACAATGAAAAAGGATATGGATTCATCGAATACGACCAACTATCTGATATTTTTGTTCATTACTCAGCTATTAAAAAAGATGGCTATAAAACATTAAACGAAGGATCACTAGTAAATTTCAAATTAATTGAAACTGCTAAAGGCTTACAAGCTGTTGATGTTATTGAAGAACAAATGACTACAATAGTTTAGCATTTACTTGTAAGAGCTAGAAAGAAATTTCTAGTTTTTTTATTCAGTTTATGATATATTATTAATAGAGGTGATATAGATGAAAATAAATATTCGCGGTGATAAAGTAACGGTCACTAAATCTATTAAGGATTATATAAGCGAAAAATTAAGCCGACTTGATAAGTATTTCGAAAATCCAAAGGGAATCGAATGTAAGGTTCTAATTAAGGTAAAAAACCAAGAACAAAGTATTGAAGTAACGGTCCCAACTTCTAGATTTACTTTAAGAGCGGAAGAAAGACATCAAGACCTTTATGCGGCAACTGATTTAGTTATCGATAAACTTGAAGGACAAATAAGAAAAAATAAGGATCGCCTAGATAAAAAATATCGGGGATTACCAAAATTTGAAATGAGTTTTGATTTTGAAGCTTTAGAAGAAGAATTAACTAATTCTAAAATTGTTAAGAGAAAAGATATTGATATGAAACCGATGGATGAAGAAGAAGCAATAATTCAAATTGAATTGTTGAATCACGATTTCTTTGTTTTTAAGAATATTGATGAAGATTGTGTTTCAGTTTTATATAAAAGAAAAGATGGAAGTTACGGAATAATTAATGTAAAATAACTTATTAGAAGCCTTGTGCTTCTTTTTTAATTACAATCAAGAATTTCCTTATTTTTACTTGATTAAATCCTTTTTCTTTTGATATTAACATGATATAATAAATAATGAGGTGGAAAATGAAATTTTTTAAAAAAATATTTGATAGTGAATATAAAGAATTATGTCGTTTTGAAGAAATTGCTAAAGAAATAGAAGCAATGGAACCAGAAATTCAAAAGTTGACAGACGAAGAATTAAAAGAAAAAACCATTGAATTTAAAGCAGAATTAGAAACTGGCAAAACACTAGATGATTTAATAGTTCCTGCATTTGCAGTTGCTAGAGAAGCAGCTTATAGAGCAATCGGAGAAAAACCATTCCATGTTCAAATCCTTGGTGGGTTAGCAATTCATTTTGGTAATATTGCGGAAATGAAAACTGGTGAAGGTAAAACATTGACTACCATCCTTCCGGCATATTTAAATGCTTTATCTGGTAAGGGTGTTCATGTTGTAACTACTAACGAATATCTTTCTAGTCGTAATGCTGAATGGATGAGACCAATTTATGATTTACTTGGAGTAACTGTTGGCATAAACTTGCGCGAACTAAGTCCCAAGGAAAAACAAGAGACTTACAATGCTGACATAACTTATTCAACAAATAATGAAATTGGGTTTGATTACTTGCGTGATAATATGGCTATTCGTAAAGAAAATCGTGTGCAACGCGGTTTAAACTTTTGTATCATCGACGAAGTTGACTCTATTTTAATTGATGAAGCTAGAACACCATTAATTATCAGTGGTGGTAGATTTAATTCTAACAATTTGTACATTGATGCCGATAGAGTAGTAAAAAGATTAAAAGAAGATGAAGATTATACAATAGATTTAAAAACAAAAAATGTTTCCTTAACTGCTGAAGGAAGTAAAAAAGTAGAAAAAATTTTAAATGTTAAAAATCTTTATGATTTAGATAATACCGCTTTAGTTCATCATTTAAATCAAGCTTTAAAAGCCAATTATGGATTTAAAAAAGATATTGATTATGTTGTTGAAAATGATGCTGTAGTAATCGTCGATCAATTTACTGGACGTCTTATGCATGGAAGACAATATTCTGAAGGTCTACATCAAGCAATTGAAGCAAAAGAAGGCGTTACAATTAATACAGAAACTAAAACAATGGCTACAATTACATTCCAAAATCTATTTAGAATGTATAATAAACTAGCTGGTATGACTGGTACTGCCAAAACTGAAGAAGAAGAATTTAGAAATATTTATAATATGTATGTTATTTGCATACCAACAAATAAACCTGTAATAAGAGAAGACTTAGCAGATTTAGTTTATTCTAATAAACCAGGTAAGTATAAAGCAATTATTAAATGTATAAAAGAAGTTCACGAAAAAGGACAACCAATTTTAATCGGTACAATTTCTGTTGAAGCCAATGAAGAATTAAGTAAGTTACTAAAGAAAAATAATTTGCCGCATGAAGTACTAAATGCCAAAAATCATGAACGCGAAGCCGAAATTATTGCTCATGCAGGTGAAAAAGGTGCTATAACTCTTGCAACTAACATGGCTGGTCGTGGAACCGATATTAAACTAGGTGCTGGTGTTCGTGAACTTGGAGGATTATATGTAATAGGTACTGAAAGACATGAATCTCGTCGTATCGATAACCAATTACGTGGTCGTGCTGGTCGTCAAGGAGACCCTGGTACTTCACAATTCTTTGTATCATTTGATGATGATTTAATGCGTCGTTTTGGTACAGAAAGAATCAAAAATATGTTAATGAGCCTAGGATTAGATGATGATCAAGCAATTCGCTCTAAATCGCTAACCAAATCAATAGAGTCTGCTCAAAAGAAAGTTGAAGGAAATAACTACGATCATCGTAAGAGTTTACTTGACTTTGATAACGTTTTAAACGAACAAAGAGAAATTATCTATGCACGTCGTAACGAAATATTAGATGAAGATTCTATTCATGATAAAATTATTGAGACATTTAGAAATACTATAAGAAACTTAGTAGAAAGTCATATTCCTCCTGAAAATTATTTGACGGAAAATGATAAGTCAGAAATCGTTGAATATGTCAATACTAACTTCTTAAAAAATCAAAATCTTGACGTCAAAGATATTGAATCATTAAAAGACCAAGAAGTTGTAGATTATATCTTCGACTTAGTAATCAAAGATTATGAAAAGAAGATGATATCATCTCCACTAATGAATGAATTCGAAAAAGCTATTTCTTTACGTGTTATCGACTCAAATTGGGTAGAACACATGAGTGCAATGGAACATCTAAAAGAAGGAGTTGGCCTTCGTGGTTATGCTCAAAATAACCCTGTTCAAGTTTATACTATGGAAGGTTATGAAATGTTTGATAATCTATTAAATAAAATAGATAACGATATTGCTTTATTCTTGTTAAAAGCTGAAGTAAAACAAAATGTTGAAAGAAAACAAACACTTCAAGGTCATGCTAATGATGGCAAAGAAAAATTAAAAGCTCAACCAAAAAGAGTAAGCGTAAAAATCGGCCGTAATGATCCATGTCCATGTGGTTCGGGAAAGAAATATAAGAATTGCTGTGGGAAGAACAATTAAAAATATGTAATAAAATGAAGGCGTGAATAAGATTTATTTTGCCACACCTTTTAATTTAATAGAAAGAAGGTTTAAATATTATGGAAAAACAAGTTGAAGATATTAACAATTTAATAGAAATTGCATATAATCGCAGGACTTCACCTAAAATTCTTGAAGAACTAGCAAAAAATGAAAATTGGGAAGTTCGCAAAGGAGTTGCTCTAAATCCGAGAACTTCATCAAAAACACTTACTTTGCTAGCAAAAGATGAGACTAGTGACGTTCGTAAAGGAGTTGCTCTAAATCCAAGAACTTCATCAAAAATGCTTACTATGCTAGCAAAAGATGAGGCTAGTGACGTTCGCAAAGGAGTTGCTTTAAATCCAAATGCTTCATCAAAAATGCTTACTTTGTTAGCAAAAGATAAGGATAGTGACGTTCGGCTAAATATTGCTAGTAATAGTGATACTCCCTCTAAAGTTCTTGCTATTTTAGCAAATGATAAGGATATAGAAATCCGCAAGAGTGTTGTTAGAAATAGTAGTACTCCCGTTGAAGTACTTGAAACATTAGCAAAAGACAAGTCAGTGGAAGTTATTTGGACTTTTATAAATCGCCAAGATTATATATCACCTGAATGTTTCTTGTCTTTTGTAAATGTGAATTGTAATAAAGATCCATATGTAAATTGCGATTATACATATGATTATGCATGTGGTAGGGTAAAACGAATCATTGAATTTGTTGCGAGTAATCCTAGCACTCCACCCGAAGTACTTTATAGGTTAACAAATTACCGAAATCTTTTATGTAGAATTGCGTGCAATCCTAGCACCTCACCTGAAACCCTTGAATATTTAGCAGAAAATGAAGGAAGAAATGTTCGGGCGTGTGTTGCTGGAAACCCTAATACCCCTTTGGAAATAATTTATGATTTAGCAAAAAGTGAATATGATAGTATTCGCTCAGGAGTTGCGAGTAACCCTAATACTCCGCCAGAAATGCTTGCATCTTTTTCCGATAGCAATAATTATGATATTCTCAAATCTGTTGCCCGCAATCCAAATACTCCATCAGAGATTCTTGCAAGTTTCGCAAAAGATGCAGACTATCGTATTCGCCAAATGGAAGAAAATGATCCTTGGATTCAGTTAAGTATTCGATTAGATTATTCTATCCGCCAAATAGTTGCAGGTAATCCCAGTACTCCGCCAGAAACACTTGCTTTATTGATAGCAGATAAGGATAATATAATTTGCGAAAGATTAGCAGAAAATCCTAGTACTCCACCTGAAATTCTTAGAGTTTTGGCAAATTATAAAAATCTATCTATCATTAATGCCTTAGCAAATAATATTAATACTCCACCTGAAGTCCTTTCTTTTTTTGTAACGGAATATCTTAGAACTTTCCTTAAATCTCCTGATTTTGATAGGCATGACAAATTTATGATTTGCTATTGTATTTCTCGTAATCCTAGCACTCCATCAGAAACACTTATGAATTTAGCAAAAAGTGAATACGAATTAATTCGTGAAGGAGTAGCAGAAAATCCTAGCACTCCACCTGAAACTTTAGCAATTTTAGCCAAGGAGGCTAATAAGTCTATTCGCAAGCATGTTGCTGCTAATCCGAGTACATCTCTTGAAACTCTTTTAGTTTTGGCAAAAGATGAAAGAAGTAATGTACGTCAAGGAGTTGCTAGCAATCCTAACACTCCATCAGAAATACTTGAAACTTTAGCAAAAGATGAGTATTATTTTGTTCGTCAAGAAGTTGCGAAAAATCCTAACACTCCACCAAAAACTCTTAGTGTTTTGGCTAATGATAATATTTCTGGTATTCGCCAAGGAGTAGCAGAAAATCCTAACACCTTGCCTGAAGATCTTGCCCTTCTAGCAAATGATAAATGGTTACTTATTCGTAGCATTGCTACAAATAGATCTAGCAATGCGCCTGAAGTTATTAAAACTCGTATCAAAAAAATAAATTAAAAGTTTCTATGAAATAGATAAAATCATTAAATTTGGTCTAAAATAAAAAAAGAAGCAAAGCAAAGATAGATTTTTATTGCTTCTTTTTTAAATTTTTAAAACTATTTAGGGTGTGAATTGTATACTTTTTCGAAATACAATTCCAAAAAAAGGCTAGACATAATTCTAAATCTATATA
>DVHV01000171.1 GCA_018711775.1 Candidatus Onthocola stercoravium
TTCAAATACCGAAGTTACTATATAACAATTAAAACTCTCATTTGTAACTGGGTCATAAATATCTGTTTCATCATCTGGTTCTACATAGCCTTCTTTTATCAAATCCTCAACACTGACAACAGTTATACTCGTATCGTTAGCATAATCTGCTGCTCTAGTTTCAATATAGGATATTATATTTTCCTTTTCACTTTTCAATACAGAATCTTGCAAATTCAAAAAAACAGGAACACCTATTAATAAAATAATAGAAAGTATTCCCAATACTGCAAGTAATTCTACTAGTGTAAATCCATTCTTCTTTCTTTTCTTCTTATCACTATTTTTATTCTTGGCTACTATCTTATTCATTTTATCACCAACTTTACTATATACATTATAAAATATTCAAAAGCATTATGCAAATTAAATATTTTTTAACTTTACATAATAATGCGAATTTACATCCCCAAAAAAAGAAAGCTATAAAATAGCCTTCTTCATAAATAAATTATTAATTTAACTTACTTTTCTTTAAATAAACTAAAGTACCAGCAATACCAACAACTGCAACAATACCTAAAACAACATAAGTAATTACATTATCATTTGTACTTGGATTTTCGATATCTTCATTTAGAGTTAAATCATTTAAACTTAAAACATATTCTGAATAATGTTCTAATGCCACATCAGCATTACCATTTTCATCGAAAGTAACAGTGTTAACAAATTCTAACTCGTTAGTATCAGTATTAAAATAATATAAATTTACTTTCTTGTTAGCATATTCAATTAAATTTAATCCTAGTACTACCTTTGTTGCAGGAAGTTCCCCAGAAACATTAGTTTTAATAAAGACATTACCATCTTTAGCATATTCAAGTAATCCATCAGTTGTAGTTGATTGACCAACACTTAAACTTAAATCAGTAATTGTATTAGTCAAATCATCTTTAATATCTTCTTTATTAATAGTTATAGAATAACTACCATAATCAATAAATAAACTATCAACTTCTGTATTTTGTTCAAGTTCTTCTAAAGATGATACAATATCAAAATCATCACTACTTGCATCAACTACTAAACCAGTACCGTCTTCTGTTTTTTCTACATTAGTACCTTCATAGTAATTTAATTCAACTAAATACTTAGAATCGATTATTTCAGTTCTATTTGCTTCATCTGCTTCACTAGATGAATTATTAACTACTTTCATAGCAGTATTACCAAATAATACTATGTCAAAATTAGCAGTTTCATCTTGTGTAGTATCTCCACCAGGTGAATTTGTTCCCAATACTAAATCACGAACATTATTGGTAAATGTATTATTTTTAATAACTACATCTCCCATTGAAGTTAAATATGCATCATTTTTGATTTTAACTTTAATTCCTCCACCAGTAGTATTTTTTTCAGAAGCTAAAACATTTTGGAATGTTGAATTAGTAATTTCAATTTTTTCAATTGCATAATCTTTACTAGCACTATTACCAATATTAATATCGATACCAGCAGCACTTCTCTTAACTAAACCAGCTTCACTACCAGATCCTTCACCAATATCAGTAGTTCTAGATCCATCAAATAATGAATTATCAACTACAAGACTAGCAAATTGTTCAGCATATACACCAGCCTTAGTATAATTAGTAATTTTTACATTATTTAATTCTAGGCTAGTACCAATAGCTCTAACATCAATTGCAATAACTTCAGAATCATCCGGAGCATCTTCATCAATCGTTACATCATTAATAACAATTTAAATGCCTTCTTCATATATCCTCATTTCTATTATAATGTTAACACATTTTAATTTAACTTCAACCAAGAAAAAACATTGCCATTTTTTTGACAATGTTTAATAAGCATCAATATTTACTTTAACTTTATTCATATTATTTGCTAAAGCAAATGCTTGAATAACTGTTCTAAGAGCACTAGCATTTTTGCCATTCTTACCTATAATATTTTTCATTTCTGATGCTGGAACAATTATTTCAATTATCTTTGTATCTTCATCAGAATCAAAACATTCTACTTTAACTGAATCTGGTTCTTTAACTAATGCTTTAACTAAAAAATCCGTATACTCAACAATACTCATATTACTTACCTTTTTTTGCTTCATTAAATTCTTTTAAAATACCTTCTTTTTTAAGAAGAACTTTAACAGTATCAGTTGGTTGAGCCCCATTATTTAACCATTTTAATGCTATTTCTTTATCAATTTTTATTTCTGCAGGATTTGCAACTGGATTATATGTTCCAACAGTTTCAATAAAACGTCCATCTCTTGGGCTTCTTGAATCTGCAGCTACAATACGATAAAAAGGTCTTTGTTTAGCTCCCATTCTTTTTAATCTTAATTTTACAGCCATATTCTCTCCTCCTTCATTTAGCTATAAATAATTTACCATAATTAACAATATGTGTCAACCATTTTTTGTTGACACATATTTACTTTTTGCCATTTAAAAAGCATCAATTCGATGCTTCATTTAAATAGTCTTCATTTATTTCATCTAATACTGACTCATCTGATTCATCAAAAATTTCTTCATAATCATCTTCATCATCCTCTACACTAACCTTTACTTTAGTATCTCCCACTATTTCAACTCCTAATTCCTTTTCAATATCAAGTTTAACAGTTGTTCCTTCAACATTTACATTAGAAACCGTCGGCTGACGAAGACATCTCACAATTATTTCTGATGCATCTGCCAAATTATGATCTTCCTTTAAAGGAATGTTCATCGTATCACTATAAGTAAAGTTTCTAGTTGTTACTGCTGTACTTTTATCACCATTATACGAATACCAAACATTAACATCAAATGAGCCATTAACTATAACTTTACCGCTAGACCCTTTTGTTCCATTAAATTTATGATTGATTACCCAACAACCTAAAACAGTATTTGGTATTTCTTCTGGTTCCAAAGAAAATGTATTACCACTTGTTTTTTTTGCCTTACCAATTACTGCTTTTGTAACTATTTCCTTAAAACTAGACATAAAATCACCTTCCTAATTAAATATATGCAACATCTAGACTTTTGAACACATTATCGCTATAATATAGATAAATAAATGGAGGAACTATGAAAATATTTATTATAAGTATAATTTTACTTACCTTATTAACTGGTTGTACTAAAGAAGAAAGTATATTTAACCCCCAAGAAGAACCAACTTTAACTGAAGAAGAAAAAAGAAATATCGAAGTTATCAATCATTTAAATGATTTAATTATCAATTCTAATACCAATCGTTCATTTACTTATGTAATCACTATCGATGATGACACATATACATATTCCGGAGAAATATTTGAAAATGTAACTAAAGGAACTTACACTCACAACAATACAACTACCAACTATCAAATTGAAAACTCTAAAGTTTATGATTCTACTACTTTAGAAGAAATAGATATTTATGGTAATATCAATACAGAGTTAATAAATATAACTCATTACCAAATTAGTAGTAATTCCTATACTTGTACCATGAATACAAATACTGCAATATGTCAAGCCAAAGGTCCTAATCATAACATAACATTTACCTTTGATGATAAACACATAACTAATATAGTTTATACTGAAGGAGAAAATATTAATTACAATCTAACTTATAGTAATTTTGATAATATCGAATTTATTCCCAAAATTACCTATAACCATCTAAATCTAACCTATAATAAAACCTACAACATAAAAAAAGAAACATTATTAAATGATTACAACAAACCATACAATATCTATTACTACTACGTAAATAATGTCACTATAGAAATGGATAATAAAAAAATTCCTATCACTGATACTATCGAAATTTTTAGCACACCTATGTATATCCTAGATTATAACAATTATATTATTGATACTGACAATATTAGTAAAGTTGAATTATATATTTATGAAAATGATTTTATAATCATAATTATTAATAATAAGAAAGAAGGATATTCATATTATCTGTCTACTTACGACTACACCGAAGAAATTTTACAAGACTTTGTTGCCATTAACTAACTTAAATGATACAATTAACATGGTGATGATTTATGAAAGATGATTGTTTATTTTGTAAAATTGCAAATAAAGAAATTGAAGCAAAAATACTATATGAAGATGAAGACTTGATGGTAATTCTAGATGCTTATCCTGATACTGATGGCCATACTTTAGTAATACCTAAAAAACATTATGAAGACATTTATAGTATAGATCCTGAAGTATTTTTAAAAATATTTACTACCGGCAAAGAAAAAGCTCAAACTTTAATGAACAAATTAGATAAAAGCTCATTAACATTTTTAATAAATTATGGTGATGCTCAAGCCATCAAACATTTCCATTTACATTTACTACCTGATTTTATGCATAAAGAACACAAATATAGTAAAGAA